>NZ_JBQISV010000048.1:0-15842 GCF_056800975.1 Acutalibacter sp. | reverse complement strand
CCTCTCAAACACCATCAGCGCCCTCTGCTTCATCGGGAACCGCTGGCTCAGAGAAGGAATGATTTCCCCGCCGCCATCCTTGAATTCCTCAAAAAACGCCCGATATTTGGGAGAATACGCCCCGGCGCATAAACCGTCCCTTACCAATATCCATATAGAGAATTTACAGCCGTATGCTTTCAAATACTCGTCACGCTCAGCAGAGCACACAAGATGCCTCCCCCGGCCAAGCCCCGAAAGCTCTGTCCCGCAAAAGCGCGAATAATATTCCTCCGTAACGCTTTCTGCCATTTGGGCTGTCATTTTATTTCTTTTCCTCCCTCTCCCGCTGAGCCCGCTTCCACTCCAAAATCTGCCGCAGCCGCTCCCCGTGCCGGGCCTCGCTCCCCTGGTTGGTGGGGACATAATATTTTTTATCCTTCAGCGAGTCCGGCAGGCACTGCATGGCGGTTAGCTTCTCCTCATAGTCATGGGCATACTGATAGCCCTTGCCATAGTCCAGCTCCTTCATCAGCCGGGTGGGCGCGTTGCGAATGACCAGCGGTACCGGCTCCGCCAGCATTTTCTGAGCGTCAGCGGCAGCAGCCATATAGGCGGCCTCTAAGGCGTTGGACTTGGGAGCCAGAGAGAGATACACCACCGCGTGGGCCAGATTCACCGTGCACTCCGGCATACCAATAAAGTGACTGGCCTGATAAGCCGCCACAGCCAGCTCCAAAGCCCGGCTGTCCGCCAGCCCTACATCCTCGCTGGCAAAACGAATGATCCGCCGGGCCACATAGAGAGGGTCCTCCCCTGCCTCCAGCATCCGGGCCAGCCAGTACACCGCCGCGTCCGGGTCGCTGTTGCGCATGGACTTGTGCAGGGCGGAGATAAGGTTGTAATGCTCCTCCCCATTCTTGTCGTAAAGCAGAGACTTTTTGTTGACGCACTGCTCAATAATCTCCTTGGTGACCGTCACCCGGTCCTCCTCCCGCTGGGCGTTGAGAATGACCATTTCCAGGGTCCCCAAAGCCGTGCGGGCGTCCCCGTTGGCAAAATTAGCTACCATGGCCAGCATGTCCTCATCCATCTGCACATTCTGACCGCCAAAGCCCCGGGGGTCGTCAATGGCCCGGCGCAGCAGCCCCACCAGGTCCTCTGTCCCCAAGGCCTGCAGCACAAACACCTTGCACCGGGACAGAAGCGCCGAGTTCACCTCAAAGGAGGGGTTCTCGGTGGTCGCCCCGATCAGTACAATACTCCCCCGCTCCACAAAGGGCAGAAAAGCGTCCTGCTGGGCCTTGTTAAACCGGTGGATCTCGTCCACAAAGAGAATGGTGCGCTCCCCCAGCATACGGGTGCGCTCCGCCTCGTTCATAACCTCCTTGATCTCCTTGATGCCGCTGGTCACCGCGCTGAAATTGATAAAATTGGACCGGGTGCGCCCGGCGATAATCCGGGCCAGAGTGGTCTTTCCCACCCCCGGCGGGCCCCAGAAGATCATGGAGGGCACATGGTCCCGGTCTATGAGCTGGCGCAGCACCTTCCCCGGCCCCAGCAGATGGGTCTGCCCGGCAAATTCATCCAGGCTCCGGGGACGCATCCGGGTAGCCAGAGGAGTATCCGCCGGGTCGGCCTCAAAAAAATGTGTCTGTTCCATCTAAGTATCCGCTCCCTTTTCTGGTTCCGCTTTGCCAGGCTCTGGGGACAGGTCCCGCCCCTGGCCAACCTCCCTCCGGTACGCGCTGGGAGAACGCCCTGTCCGCAGCCGGAAGACCTTGGCAAAGTAGGAGGGGTCCCCAAAGCCCGCAGCAGCAGCCGCCTCGTTCACCGGCCTGCCCTCCTTCAGGTAGGCCAGACTTTTGCCCACCCGGTAGTCCAGCAAATAGTCAAACAGAGAGGTTCCCATCTGCCTTTTAAAAAAGCGGCAGCACTCGCTTTTGCACAGGCCCACCTGCCGGGCCACGTCCTCCAACGCCAGCTTCTCCGAATAATGCTCATGAAGGTAGGAGAGAATGGTCCGCAGCCGCCGCAGCTTCTCCGTGTCCTCCCCAGGGCCCCTCTGGGCCTTTTCCCCGCAGTTCTCATAGAGCCGCAGCCATACCTCTGTCAGCAGCCTCTGCACATGCAGCTCATACAGGGGGCTCCGTTCCCGGCAGAGGCTGTAAACCTGGCTCAGCCGGTCCAAAGCCTCCTCCTGCCAACCGACCTCCCGCGTCAACAGCAGGGAAGAAACCGAATGGCTCTCTGTAAAGGGTGTGACATATTTAGCCCCAATGGTGCTGCCGTCAAACCCAGCCAGCAAACGGGGATGAAAGGTGAGAGAAATATATTCGCAGTCTCCCCCGGCCATACTGCCCGCATGCAGCGCCCCCGAGTTGCAAAACAGCCCCTGCCCCGTTTCCAGAAGATAGCGGCAGTCGTTGACCCGGTACTCCATACTGCCCGACACCGCCAGCGTGAACTCCACCTCGTCGTGCCAATGCCAGGGAAAGGAGCCCGTGGGATAGGAGGAGATAGGCTTTTTGTCCGCGTAGACCGGAAAGCCGTAGGTGCCATGAGGCTTCAGCTCCCGGTTTTGATCATCAAGAAATAATTCCATAGCGATCCCTCTTGCTGCTATTATAATCCATTCCATGCTGAAAAGCAAGTCCCAGCACACGCGCCGCCTGCGTCGAAAAATATGCAGAAAAACCAGAGAGGCCGTTGCATTTCTCCCAAGAGCTTGGTATAATATCTTCATATTATGCAGAAAGAAGGTCCCACATGCGCCATTTCGACTACTCGTTCTTGTCCGCTCTGCCGCTCTCTCCGGGGCTTTCCAGCCTCCTCTCCACACTTCGCTGGCAGAGCAGCCTGCTTGCCCGGCAGCTGAAGCATGCCTCTGCCCGGGAAAAAAGGGCATTGACTGCGAAAAATAACCCCTCAGCCTCCCCCCTGCCAGAGCTGAGCCTTCCCAGCTATGGCCAGGCATTGGAAGAAATCCTGCTGCTTCAGGACAAGGCCGCGCTGGATGAGGAGGATTTTCTGCATATCTGCCGCCTGCTTCTGCCAGAGGACGCTGCCCTGGATATGGAAAAGAAGCAGACGCTGAGCCTGCTTCTTTCTGTCTGCCGCACCGCAAAGCAGGAGGGGGCGGACCCCCTCCTGCTCATTCCCTGCGTGGCTCTGGACCTGATCTGCCTCTCCCCCGCTCAGACTGTCTCTCATGGCGCCGCGCTGCTGCTTGCCCGGCTGCTGCTGTACCGGTCCGGTCTGGATGCGTACCGGTTTGTGATGCTGGAAGAAAAAATATGCAGATTCTATTTCTATTACGACCGTGCACTCGCCCAGTCGGCTATGCATTGGGCAGAAAACAGCTGCGACTATCTGCCCTATCTGGAAGCCTTTCTCTCCCTGCTCTACCTGGCCTGCACAGACGTCCAGGCCGCGCTGCCCAGTCCCAAGCTCTCCAAGCGGGAGCAAATCGAGCTCCTTGTGCTGGGCAGCCCTGTCCCTGTCTCAAAAGCGCAGATCAGCGCGGCCCTGCCCGAGGTCAGCCTCACCACCATAGAAGCGGTGCTGGGCGCAATGGTCAAAGCGGGCTCTGTTCAGCGGCTGGGCCTGGGGCGGGCTACCCATTATCTGCGGGCCTGACCCGCTCCATCAGCAGCTGATAGGAGCAGAGCCCCTCCTTGGCCCAGCGGCAGCCGCTGCATACCTGGGCAAAATCCTCCTCGGTAATTCCCCGCAGCAATCCCTCCGCCTGCTCCCAGGCAAGCTCCTGTCCCGGGCTCAGCCTCAGAACCTTCAGCGCAGCCAAATCCCGGTGCAGAACATCGTCAGACCCCAGCTCACACCCACCGTCCGGCTGACGATTGGGACAAGCGGCGCACACCGTGTCCTGTTCCGTGCATACTCTCAAAGACTCTCCTGACTTGCCAGCCTCTATAATCCTTCCCATATTCTCCGCAAAAGCCTGGTCATACCCATGCCCAGAGAAAAGCCTTGTGCAGAAAATATGGTGGCCCCGCAGCTTCAAGCCGCACCTCCCAGACCGGCCTTTTTCAGACTGGCAATAACCGCCATTGCCGTGAAATAGGCCAGAACCACAGACACCACATCCTTAATCAGATAAGGCAGGCTGACCGTGAAAAAAGCCTGCGGGAAGGACACAGACATCACCAAAGCAAACTGAACCACCCCGCACAGATGACAGGCCAGCAGCCCCGCCATTCCCAGCGAAATAACGACTGCCTTGTTCCCGGCCCGGCTGCCCAGTCCGCACAACAGCGCCATGGGCAGAAAGCCCCACAAAAAGCCCCCGGTCACGCCCAAAAACGAGCCAAATCCCCCGCCAAATCCAGCCAGCACCGGCACGCCCACCGCACCCAGGGTCAGGTAGACGCCCACTGCCGCCGTACCCATGGCCGGGCCCAGCACACAGCCGCACAGCGCGACAGCAAAGGTCTGCAGCGTCACCGGCACGCCGCTGGGCATGGGGACGGATATCTGGGAGAGTACCGCCAGCACCGCTGCCAGCACTCCAACAAACACTGTTTTTTGCACCGGGTTTTTCATCTCAAGCTTCATGTTTATTCTCCCTTTCCTGAGCCTTTTTCAGGCTCTTTTTCATTATATTGACTTCACCGGCTCCAAAGGCCTTTTCCTGTCCGTCAGACAGCCGCACCAGCAGGCGGGCTTCATCGTCCACTCCCAAAACGACCCCCTCCCACTGGCTGCTGCCCTGCTGAAAGGCGATCTCCATCCCCTGCAGCAGCAGGCGGGAGCGGTACTGCTCCATGAACCCCCGCTGAGGAAGCTGGCGGTAGCTGGCAAAGAAGCGGTTCAGAATCTCTGCGGCCAGCCGGTTTCTGGAGCCCTCCGGGGCCCCGCCGGGAAAAATAGCGCCCACCAGACTGGCCAGCTCTGCCGGAAAGCCCCCAGGGGGCTCCTGCACATTCACGCCAATTCCCAGCACAGCGTAATTCAGTCCACCGCTCTCAAAATCCAGAGAGGCCTCTGTGAGAATGCCGCAGACCTTCTTCCCATAAAGGTAAACATCATTCACCCACTTGATCTGGGCGCGCTGCCCGGTAATCCGGTCAATGGCCTCTGCCACTGCCACTGCCGCAGCCGTGGTAATTGCCAAAGACTCCTCCGCCGCCAGCTCCGGCCGCAGCAGAATGCTCATGTAAAGCCCCGAGCCCTTTGGGGAGTAAAAGCTTCGCCCCATCCGGCCCTTGCCCCCCTCCTGACGCTGGGCAATCACCACCATGCCCTCCCGGCCGCCCTTCTCGGCCAGCCCCTTCAGCACCGTGTTGGTAGAGGACACCACCTCACGCACATCAATGGCCACGTCAGAAAGGCTCCTGTCCAGATACCGGCGGATATTTTCGGGACTGAGTACGCCGCTCTCAGAGACCAGCCGGTAGCCCTTGTTGGTAGCGGCCGCAATCTCATACCCCGACTGACGCAGCTTCTGCACCGCCTTCCACACAGAATTGCGTGTAATGCCCAGCTGCTCCGCCATCTCCTCGCCGGACACACTGGTCTTGCTGTCCTGTAAGAGCTCCAAAATCCGATCGGATATCTCCATTCCGCTCCCCCTTGTTTTTTATTCTGATTCCGAAATCATGTCCCTATCGTAACATACCGGCCCTTGATTGTCAACGAGATCTGGCTCCCACAGGTGACAACCGTCTCAAAAAACAGGCAGAAAAACACCGCCCTCTGAGAGTCATGCTCAAAGGACAGTGCTTTCTGCCTGTTTTTTTTGCTTGTTCCTTACTTTACCGCAACTGCCTCAATTTCAAACAGCGCGCCCTTCGGCAGAGCGGCAACCTGCACACAGGAGCGTGCAGGGGCCTCTCCGGTAAAATACCGGGCATAAATGGCGTTGATTGCGGCGAAATCGTTGATGTCAGCCAAAAAAACTGTGGTTTTCACCACGTCGGCGCAGGTCATGCCAGCCGCAGCCAACACAGCCTGCAGGTTTTCCAGCGCCTGAGTAGCCTGAGCCTCTACTCCCTGGGGCAGCTCGCCGGTGGCGGGCGACAGCCCCAGCTGGCCGGAGGTATAAAGGGTGTTGCCCGCCAGCTTGGCATGGCAATAGGGCCCCACTGCGGCAGGGGCGTTTTCAGCGGTAATGGTTTTGTTCATGGGACATCCCTCCTGATCGGTTTGTGACAATTATATCCTATTTTTCCAAAACTTGCAAGCCCCGCCGAGCCTTTTCCAGCGTCCGGCAACGCCATACAAGAGCCCCCAGCATCCCCCGGCCATAATGGGAATACCCAGCAAATACCCCGGACTGCCCAGAAAGCTCTCAAACCAGGCCAGCGGATTCCCCTCACCCGCCCGGCTGAGAAACATGAAGTTGGTGCCCAAAATTCGATTGACTCCGTATACTGCCGCCACAGTCAGAAGCAAAAACGGCAGCGTGCGCAAAAAACGCCGGAATTGAGGTCGAAAGCCCTCTGACAACACCAGCATTGGGTAGAGCAGCAAGAGAATATGGGCCGAAAAGCTGTGTATGCAAAGAGCGTTTGCCAAGGGCAAATAGGCCCAGCCCGGAAAAATCAACGCCAGCAGCGCACCCGGCAGGCACACCGCAAAGAGCTCCTCCCGCACATACACACTGGGCCGCAGGGCGTCGGCAATGATGCAAAAAATGTGGATGCTGCAAAGATGAAGGGGCAAAAACGAGGGCCGAAACGCCCCGCTTCCCAAAGCAACGCCGTATTTCAACAGCTCGTCAGCCGCCAGCAGACCGGCTGTCATGCCTAGGCACAGCCGCCGGGTACGCTCTCCCCATTGGTAAAAACAGCGGCACAGCACAAGGCTCAGGCCCACTCCAAAGAGCAGCCAAAAAAGATGCCCAGAGCCAAAGAGCGCAAATCCCTGGCCCGGAAGTATGGTGTATTCGGTGTCCCAAAAATATTCCATAGGCTTGACAGCAGCAGAACGCCTCCGTTACAAATTACCCCATACTATGCGCTTATTATGCTAAAATATACCCGTTCACACACAGCAGCACTGCTTGCACACAAGAATTTCCCCTGTGCAGGCCGGGTCGTCCCGGATGATCTCCTCCACAGCAGGCACACAGATATGGCCGCTGAGGGGGTTTTTGATGCTGAGAATAGGCGCGGTAAGGCTGGCCTCTACCTGGGACCTTTCAAAGCTCAGATCCGTGTCAATCATCTCGCAGTTCACCAGCCTCAGGCCCTTGCAGTAGCAAAGGGGCTGGGTGCCGATGATCTTGCAGTTCTCAAAGGTGACATTCTCGCAGTACCAGGCCAGATATTCGCCCTTGATGGTGCTGTTGCGCACCGTCACATTTTTGGCGTGCCAAAAGGCGTCCTTGGTGTCAAAATTGCAGTTGTCAAACTCCGAATCCTCAATGTACTGGAAAGAATATTTCCCCTTCAGCGTCACATCGTCAAAGCGCAGGCGGGTAGACCGCATCATAAAATACTCGCCCTCCACCTGGCAGCGCTCCATGGCAATGCCCTGTACAAACCAGCCGAACTCCGGCGAAATCACATGGCAGTCCCGCATGGTTACATCGCCGCACTCCCGCAGGGCCTTGATGCCGTGAAGGCGTGTGCCGCTGATCTCCACCTGATGAGTATACCAAAGCGCCGCCCGGCAAAGGTCGGTCATATGACAGTCCTGGATGGTCAGCCCCTCGTTATGCCAGAAGGGATAGCGCAGGTTAAAAAAGCTCCGCTCCACGCGAACATCCCGGCACTCCTTAAAGGCGCTCTCCCCGTCAGCCGGGCCGTCAAAGGAGCAGTCGCGCACCGTGATCCCCGTGCTGCCATACAGGGCCCGCTCCTGGTCAAAGGTCTTGTTCTCTATCATTGTCATGCTGATACTCCTTTTTGGGAAAGTCTCCCCGCCCACAGGCGCGGATGGATTGTATACCATTATACTCCACTTTCTTCCAAAACACAAGTACCTGAAAAGCATACCACCCTATGCTCCAAAGGCATAGCAGCCGTTATTTCTTCTCCTCACCCTTTTCCGCGCTCTGCTGCATGGCCCGAAGCAGCTCCTTCTGCTGTCTTTTGCTCTCCCGGGCCTGACGCCGGCGTTTGGCCGTGAGCAGCAATACCACCGCAGCCACTGCCGCCAACAGAACCAGCGTGGGCAGATGAGTCACTACAAACAGCCCCAGCTCCTGGAAGAAAACCACAATGTCTCGGGCATTTTCCCGCATACCGGCCCAGGCCCGGCTGCCCCAGCTCTCGGGGGCAGGCTCCGTGAGCTCCCGTACCTCCCGCAGCTCCAGATGTACCGTGCTGTAATTGATCTGGCTGTCATAAACCCGCAGGGTAGATTCATAATTTTGCAGCTGATAGCGCACCGTGGTCAGCCTGTCCTCCAGGCTGAGGATGTCCTCCAGGCTCTGCGCCTGCTCCAACAGCTCCAGCAGACGCTCCTGCTCCACCCGCAGCGCGTCCCGGTAGCTCTGGGCGTCAACATAGCTCAGGGTAACATCCTCCTCGTTGACAGAGCGGCTGAGCACATTGCAGTTCTCCCCCATAGCGGAGAGAAACCCGTCCAGCCGGTCTGCCGGCACCCGAAGCTTCAGCTGACAGGAGCGGCTATGCTCGTCATAGGCGTACATCTCTGAATTCTCCGTATAGCCCCCCGCCTCTGCCAGCCGGGTGTTAAGCCACTCGAGAAAGCCGTCGTACTCTCTGGTCTCCGCCTCCATATGAACCGTGACGATTCGCTTCCGGCTCTCATCCTGGGGGTCGACAGCCTCCCCGCCTCCACTCGCTCCGGCCTCCTCTGGGGCAGCCTCCTCAGCGGGCTCATCGCCAACCGTGTCAAAGCCCTCAGCCTCAACGGCGGTGGATTCCGCCTTCGCGCCTTGGTCCGCACGATTCCCACTGCCTCCGCAGGCGGAAAGGGACAGCGTCAGCAAAATCGCCAAAGCCAGAGCTGTGATATGCCTCCACTTCATGTTCATACTCATCCCCCTTGTTTTTATCTATATTATAGGGGAATCGGGGAGATATTTCAAGAGAAATTGCACAGCTGTAACCAGGAATTACAGGATTGTAAAGGGGCCTGCTTCCTTAAAACTTCACCCTGCGCTTCCGGTTGGCCCCCAAAATACCGCCAATGGCGCCGCTAAGCAGCACAGCCGCCGCCTTGCCCCCGCTGGCAGGGGTCAGCTGCCCCCCAAAGGACAGCACAGTCACCAACCCCGCCACCGCCAAAAACAGGGCTCCGGCTCCCAGCCCCAGCAGCAGACCTTTTTCCCGCAGGGACAGAGCCGGGAAAAAGCCCCCCAGAAAAACCGCGCCGCAGGCGATCAGCGTAGTAATCAGAGCCAGGGACCCCCTGGGCAGAGACCCGCTGCGGCAGACGGCAAAGGCCGCGATGGACAGCAGCAGCATACCCGCTGCCGCGGTAATCAGGGCGGAAAACGCCATTGCTTTAACCCATTTCATAACAAAAAGACCTCACAACTCATCAGATTCACAGGTTCCTACCTGTGCTATCTGTATGAACCGTAAGGCCTTCTTATGCCTACCTCAAAAAAGATCAGTCATCCTCATGCACAGTGTCCACACTGCCAATGGACCAACGCTTGACCCGCAGCTTGGATTTGTCGCTGCCGGTCTCAATGATGACAGAATCAGACTCGTCCTTTACTGCCACAATCCGTCCGCAGATGCCGCCAATGGTGGTGATCTCGTCCCCCACCTGGGCGTTTTTGCGCATCTCAGCCTCTTTTTTCTTCTTCTTGTTCTGGGGACGGAAGAAAATAAAATAGAGCGCCACAAAAAACAGGCCGTAAACCAAAATCATCACGATCAGGCTCATGCCTCCGCCCGCTCCGGCTGCCGCCGCGTCCAGTACCTTTAGGTTGTACATCTTGTGTCAACACATCCCTTCCAGTGATTACCACTGATTATAACAGGAAAAGCCCCCGCTTGCAAGTAAAATCTTTTTATTCCAGACAGAAGCTAAATCCTCTTTCCCAGCACCTGTATTTTTTCTTGGTAAAACTCCGCAAAACGCCCCTCGTCCAGGGCCTGGCGGATGTCTGCAAGCAGATGGTTATAAAAATACAGATTATGCATCACCGTCAGCCGCATGGCAAGCATCTCTCCCGCCTTAAACAGGTGGTGCAGGTAGGCCCGGCTGAATTTCTGACAGACCGGACAGCCGCACCGGGAGTCCAGAGGGCTCTCGTCCAAAGTATATTTCGCGTTAAGCAGATTGCGCACACCCTCGCTGGTAAAGGCATGGCCATGCCGGGCGTTGCGGGTGGGCATCACGCAGTCGAACAGGTCCACGCCCCGGCTCACAGCCTCTAAAATATTGACAGGGGTGCCCACCCCCATCAGGTAGCGGATTTTATCCTCAGGCATATGGGGCTCAATGGCCTCGATGATGGCATACATCTCCTCAGCGGGCTCCCCCACCGCCAGCCCCCCAATGCCGTAGCCGTCCAGGTCCATGGCGGCAATGCGCTTCATATGCTCCACCCGCAGGTCCCTGTAGGTGCAGCCCTGGTTAATGCCGAACAGCATTTGCCGGGGGTTCAGGGTGTCCTCTAGGCTGTTGAGCCGGGCCATCTCCGTCTTGCAGCGTTCCAGCCAGCGGACAGTGCGGGCGCAGGAGGCCTTTGCGTACTCATAGGGCGCGGGGTTCTCCACACACTCGTCAAAGGCCATGGCAATGGTAGAGCCCAGATTGGACTGGATGCGCATACTCTCCTCCGGCCCCATAAAAATTTTACGGCCGTCGATATGAGAGGCAAAGGTGACCCCCTCCTCCCGGATGCTCCGAAGCTTGGCCAGTGAGAACACCTGAAAGCCGCCGCTGTCAGTGAGCACCGGGCCCTCCCAGCCGGTAAAACGCCGCACGCCGCCCAACGCCCTGACCGTCTCGTCCCCTGGGCGCAGATGCAGATGGTAGGTGTTGCACAGCTGCACCTGACAGCCCAGCTCCTTCAAATCATAAGCGGAAACAGCCCCCTTGATGGCTCCCGCTGTGGCCACGTTCATAAATCCAGGGGTCTGCACCGTGCCGTGGACCGTGGCAAATTCTCCCCGGCGGGCAGCTCCCTCTTTTTTCAATAACCGGTACATGGATTCCTCCCAACAATGTGATGGGTCTATTATACACGGCTTCCGACTGGTTTTCAATGGTTTTCTGCAGACAAAAGCCCCCAGCAGAACCGACCGGCGCATTTCCCGCAAATCCTGCCAAAACAAGAGAGCGGCAAACCGCCCCCTCTCACTATGCAGCACAACTCAAGTCATTCAACAATAAAGCGAGACCATCCCCTGTGATTACAGTCCTCCCCCAACTTAAACCACACCATACAGCCCCAAAAACAAGATCCCCCCTAACTCGTTGAAACAGCCATCCAGAACCAAAACCACGCTTCACAAGCAGCCAAAAGAACCAACTTGTACAGGCAAGTCCACCCCACGCTGCTTCCCAGAAAAAGCGAGCCTCAGTCAACTCTTTCTCTCTGGACCGCAGAATCCAACTTCCTCAGAACACGCCTCCACAGCTGTCCCCTGAACACCCCGCTGGAAAACACCGAAAGCAGCCAGCGGCCTCCAAAAACCACCGGCAGGGTCAGCCACAGGGCCCGGTCGTGGGCAAGGCCGGACGACAGGCAAACCGACGCGGCAAAGGCCATCACCGCCCCCCCGGCGCAGCAAACCCACAGCTCTGCCGGACTGGCAGGGCGGGGCAGCAGAGGCGCCAGCAACGCTGCCAACACCCCCAAACCCGCCGCTTGCAGTGCCGGCAGAAGCAGCTCCAGCTCCGGTACGGTTTTTTCTGAGGACAAGGCCTGCAGCAGCTCCTCGCGCTTTTCAGCGAACAACCGGCCCCAAAAATCAAAGTCAGACCAGCGGTTGGGAATCATCTCCTCCGGCAGCTGAAAACGGAACTCTGTCAGCCAAAGCAGCAGAAACCACATCGCCCCGGCAAGGACAATGCAGAGCCAGAGCCTCCCCCGCCCCCCTTCCGGCGAAAAAGCGGCCCAGATATTCCGAAAGACCTCCCCCAGCAGCAGAACCAAAACCGGCAAAAGCGACAGCCACCGGCCCAGAACCGCCAGGGTCCAGGGCTGGCTCCAAACGCCGGTGAGGCCGTTCCGGGCTGCAAAGTCCTCCGCCGTCAAACGAGGGTGCTCCCCCTCCGGTGTGCGCAGGGTCAAATGGTCCAGTCCCGCGTCCCGGGAGGCGGCTGGGAGCACAACCAAAGGCCGGTCCGTCTCCAAAACGCCCCGCACCACCCGCTGCTCTCCTCCCAGGTCCACCCGGCTGCCCACCGGAGCAGGAACTCCAAACAAGGCCATGGCCGTGCTCCTGTCTATGAGACATCCGTCCTGGTCATTTTCCTCCAAAGACGCAGTCGCGCCCAGCAGCAGCCGGGCATTGCCCCACAACACGATCTTCCCGCAGGACGCAAAGCGGTTCAGGTCCCGGTTTTCCACCGTCACGCTGTCCCGCTGGCCCCAAAGCACAAAGGCAGAGGGCCGCTCCCGTAGCTGCTCCCGTTCCCTCATATCTATCCCGTCCTGCCCGGTAAGCTCCCGGTCCATAACCAACAGCCGCAGACCGTCCAGGTCCTGGGCCTCCAACTCCCATGCCGCCCCTCTGGCCAGAGCAAAGCACAAAAAGAACAGCCCGCAGGCAGCTGCCCTCATCCACCGCCCGGCTCTCACGGGACCTCCAGGCGAATCCGGTCGCCTGTATTGACTGGCTTGGCAGAGGCTGCCAGAAAGCCCTGCCCCCAATCCAGGTCTCCCTGCTGAATAGCTGCCATGGTCTCGTTTTTTTCCAGCACCGTCACATCCCGGCGGGAGGCGGTAAGCTCAGTGCCAAGCAATCCCGCCTTCTCCTGGGTCACCAACAAAAAATACACGCCGTTGTCCTCATGCAGGGCGCTCAAAGGCACCCGGCAGGGGTACTCCTCCGACTTGCGGCGCACCTCCAGCTCTGCCGCCGTGCCAATAGCCAGCACGCCCTCCGGAGGGCGAACCGTCACGTCCAGCAGGCCAGAATCAGTAGGGCTGACCGTAACGGTTTCCAGCCTCAGCCCCTCAATGGGGGGCCGGCCGCTGCCCAGCTTGATCACCGCCTCGTCGCCGGGAGACAGATATTTTTCCAGCTCCACAGGAAACTGGGCCGTGAACACCCCGCCGTTGGCCTCCCCGGCCAGCAGCAGCGCCGTTCCATCCGGCGTAGGCATTCCCACTGTAAGGCTGACTCCCGTGACAGTACCAGAGCAGGGCGCCCGCACCACGCCCCCATCCTTTACCAGCGCTTCCAGCCGGGCCACCTGTTGGGCCTGATGCTCCCGGTCCAGCTCCGCCTTTTTGCCTGAGCTGTCCTGAGCCTGAGGACGCTGAGCGTCCTCCACCTGCCGGCTGGCGGAGCGCAGGGCATTCTCCCGGCTCTCCACCGCCCGGTCATAGTTTTGCTGTGCCGCGTCCACACTGTCCCGCAGAAGCTGAAGCTGCGTACTGGCCTCGGTGTACGCAGCCAGCGCGTTGTCGGCAGAGGCCTTCTCCTGCCGGGCGGCGTCTGCCTGAAGCCCGGCCTCGTCCAGCCTGGGCTGATACTCCTCCCGAACCTGAGCTTCCCGCTGGTCCGGGTCCTCCTGGGCCTCCTCCGCCTCCTTCCGGGCCTGAGCGACCTTCTCCTCCAACTCATTCTGCAAACGGGTCAGCTCCTCCTCAGCCAGCCGCAGCTTTTCAGCGGTCTGGGCGCATGCGGATTCCAAAGCGGAGAGCTCTCCCACCGGAGGCGCGGCGGCGTTCAGCTTGGCCTTGGCCTCGTTCAGCGTCTTGGCCGCCCGCTCCACCTCCTTGTCTCCGCTGGACTTGGCAGCGGCATAGTCCTCATTGGCCCGCTGCAACGCCCGGGCCTGGTCCTGGGCGGAAAGGCTCTCCCGGCTGGCCCGGTCCTGCAAATCCATATCCAGCCGCTGAAGCGTCTCCCGGGCCTGGGCCAGCTTGTCCTCCAGGTCGGCGGCGTCCAGGGTAAACAGGGGCGCGCCCTGCTCTACCACTGCGCCCGGCTTCACCCCAATCCCCGCCACCCGCAGCCCCGGCTCGGTGGTGACTGCCTGGGCGGACAGCTCCTCCACCTTGCCAAAGCCGGTCATGGTCCGGTCAATAGTCCCCTTGGATGGGTAAGCCAAAGCGACCTGAGGAATGGTCAGCCCGTCCGCTGCCCGTGAGAGCAGCGTAAACAGCGCCATCAGCAGCAAAAAGCCCCCCATATACCGGATAGCCCGCCGGGACAAGCTGGCCTTTGGCTTTTCCGTTGCCGGCTGAGGCGCAGGGCGATGCGCCCGGTAGTGCCGCATGTGTTGATTGCCCATGGTGGACGTCCTCTCTCTCGGTAAGTTTTTCGTCAGATATCAGCCTATGACCTTGCTGGCCACATTTTATGCAGACAGGGAAAAGCTCTCTGCCCGCCGCTTACAAGCATCCTTTTCATCCAATCAGCACCCTGGCCCTTATTTTCTACTCCTTTACGGCAGAGGCCACAATCCCCTGTTCCAGGTGGTCCCGCCCGCTGAGAAACACCAGAAAAGCCGGCGCCAACGTGAGCACTGCTCCCGCAAAGGCCGGGCCCGCGTCGCTCAGTCCAATATTGGGCAGGTACAGGGACAGAGGCCAGAGCGTCTTGTTTTTTAGGAAAGCCATAGGCTGCTCAATCAGGTTCCAGCTCTCCAAAAAGCCCAGCACCAGGGCAGAGACAATGCCCGCCGAGCCCAAGGGGACCCCAATATGCCAGAAGATCTGAAAAGCGTTGCGGGCGTCCAGTCTGGCAGACTCAATGATCGCCTCAGGAATGGCCCGGAAAAAGCGGTACATAATGAACACGGGAAAGGTAGAGAACGCCCCGGGCAGAATCACCGCCCACAGGGTGTCGTTCAGCCTCATCCGGTCCAGGGCCAGATAGCTGGACAGCATGGTAACCTGAAAGGGCATGAGCATCAAAATCAGGTACAGGGTGAACAGCGGCCCCCGCAGCGGAAAGCGGTAGCGGGCAAAGCCCCAGGCCGCCGGAGCCCCCACCAGCAGCTGGCCCAGCAAAATGCCCCCTGTAATGGCTATGGAGTTCCAGAACATATGAAAGAATTCCGGAGAGTCCAGCAGCAGCTCCACCACAGAGCGCAGGCTGGGGGTCTGGGGCAAAAGGCTCCAGCTGGCAAAGCTTGTTCGATTTTCCAGCAGTACCGGGCTCAGATAAAGCCTCAGCTCATCCCCGTCCATTATGCAGCCGGAGACGAGAATCACCGCCGGGCTGCACACCAACACCGCCAGTCCGGCCAGCAGGGCCATGGCAGCAATCCGTCCTGGTTTCACCGCGCTTCCCCCTTTCTCTCCCTTTCCGTTGTTTACGGGCAGAGGCCGGCGAGCGGCCTCCCCCTCATTCTCTGTCAAAGCCCTTGCGCAGCAGCCCGATCAGGCATAGTATGACCATAGCCGTCAGCACCGCCCCCGCCGCCATCCGGTCAAAGGACAGGTCCCGGAACCAGTTGTTGAACAGGTGCTGCAGCAGGTACATGCTCCGGTGGGGGTAGTCCCCCGCCACCAGATAGGCCTCCCGGAACACCTTGAAGGAGTTGAGCAGCGACAGCACCGACACGGTGAACAGCGTAGGCAGCAGACAGGGCAGCGTAATGCGCCGGAAGATGGTCCACTCCCCCGCCCCGTCAATGCGCGCCGCCTCATAAATGGCGTTGGAGATGCTGGACAGCCCTGCCATCCACAGCACCACGTCATAGCCCAGGTTCTTCCACAGATAGCTCCCCACCAGCACCCAAAAGGCAGTGGGGCTGTCCATCCACTCTACAGTGGAAAGACC
>NZ_JBQISV010000047.1:0-16182 GCF_056800975.1 Acutalibacter sp. | reverse complement strand
TGGCGATGACCACAGCCACCTCAGCACGGGTGATGTTCTTCTTAGGAGCAAAGGTCTTGGCGCTGGCGTCGGTGTAGCTCATGTAGCCGGCAGCGATTACCTTGTAAACAGCATCCTTGGCCCAGCTTGCGATCTTGGTGTCGTCAGACACCTTCTCAGTGGCCAGCTCGCTGAGCTGCTGGCTGGCAGCCAGGATCACAGCCATCTGCTCACGGGTCACACTGCCCTTGGGGTTAAAGGTGGTGGCAGAAGTGCCGCTCATGTAGCCCTTGGACTCAGCGCAGTAGATAGCCTTGGTAGACCAGCTGTTGGCAGGCACGTCAGTGAACTTGGCGTTCTCCACCTCAAAGGCATTGTAGTCAACACCATACAGCTTGCACACGATCACAGCGAACTGCTCGCGGGTCATGGTCATGTCAGGGCTGAACACAATCTTGTCGCTGTTGGGGTCGGTGCTGCTCATGATGTCCTTGTTCAGAACAGTCAGGATCTGCTCCTCAGCCCAGCTGGGCAGCTTGTCGCTCACGTCGTCCTTGGTGATCTCGTCGGGCTTGTCGGTCTGCTTCTTGCTGACAGTCAGGGTGTACTCGGCAGTGGTGCCGTCCTCAGCAGTGACAACGATCTTCACAGCCTCAGTGGCGTCCACGGTCATGCCGTTGGTGTACTCCTCGCCGTTCACAGTGGCAGTAGCGCCCTCAGGCAGCTCCATGCTCAGCAGAACATTGGAGGGGTCCTCAGCCTCTGCGGTGAAGGTATTCTCCTCGCCGGCAGTGGCAGCCACACCGTCAACAGTGAGCTCAGTGATGCTGTTGTCGGTCTTCACATCCTCGGCCAGAACGGTCAGGGTGTAGGTGGTGCTGGTCTTGCCATCCTCAGCGGTAACAACAATCTCCACTTCCTTGTTCACGGCAATGGCGCTGTTGTCATACACGCGGCCGTCCACAGTGTAGGTAGCGGCCTCGCTGACCTCAATGGTCAGGACCTGAGCGGTCAGGTCGCCCTTCTCGCCGATCTTGGCCACAACCGTGTTGTCCTCGTTGATGATGCCGTTGGCCTCGCCTACCTTGATGGAGATCAGCTTGGCCTCGGTGCTGGGCTCGGCCTCAGCAGCAGTGAGCTTATAGGTGCTGGTGCTGCCGTTCTCAGCAGTAACGATAATGGGCAGCTCGTTGGTCAGGTCATACTCGCGCTCGGGATCGAAGTCACGATCGTTGATGGTGATCTTCGCCAGGTCGGAGCCAGTGACGATGTTCAGTTTCTGACGCAGCTGGCCATAGGGCACAGTAGCGGTGAAGGTGTTGTTCTCGCCGGCCACGGCCTCACGCTCGCCAACAGTGATGCTGGTGATGGAGCTGTCGGTGCTGGCGGGCAGGGTCTTCACGCTGAACAGGTACTGGGTGGTAGCAGTGCCGTCCTCAGCCTTAACCACAAAGCTGTCGCCGGAGACCAGCTTGCCGTTGTAGTACAGACGGCCGCCGGACACCGCGAACTGGCGGCTGGTCACATTGGGCCCGAAGAACTTCATGGGCTCGGTGGTGCTGCCGTCCTGCACGGTGGCGTTCTTGCTCACGTCGAAGGTGATGTCAAAGCTGGGGGTCTTCTTCCGGTCGTAGGACTCGGTGTTGTAGCTGTAGGGCACAGTGATGATGTACCGGTTGGTGCCGGGCACATCGTCCAGCTCAATGCTGACCTTCTCGTCGGGAGAGGAGATGCTGTTCAGCACGCAAGCGGAGCTGGCCGCGGTGCGGACGGCGTAGGCCTTGTAAACGCGGGCAGACTTGCGGGGGTCCTCGGGGGTAACGGTAAGAGTAGTGGTGTTGCCCACCTTGGTACGGTCAAAGCTGCCGGAGTTCATCTCGAGTTGGGTGGTAATCATGTTGGTGTCCAGCGCCGCAAAGGCATTGTCACCAGCAGCACCACTGTTGGCGGTGTCGTCCAGGTCCTGAACGCCCAGCGTGGTAAAGCTCAGGCCAACAGGAACTACACCAGTGGGAGACTTGGCATTGGTCAGAGTAGCGCCAGCGCTCTTAGTGTAATCGCCACCTCTGTAGAGATACAGGTTGGTGTCCTGGGCATCACCGCTGGCGTTCAGATTGAAGGTGTAGGGAACGTCGATCTGAACAAAGCGGTTGTCATGGTCAATGTTGCGAACGTCGAACACATTGGTCTCGTTCATGTCCAGGTCGCTGATGTCCTTGGAGTAGGTGACATGGGCATAGGTCAGCAGCTCCTCGGTGCGGGCTTCAGACTGCTTCACATAGAAGGTTTTTTGGCTCTTCTCATTGCAGTCAGCATGATCATTACCAGCAGCGCTCAGATCATCACCATAGAAAGCATGAACAACAATCTTGTAGGTGTAGCCCTTTGCTTTCTCCTCATTGGTAAGATTATCGGTTTTGAAGTACTTGGCAGGGCCAACACCATCGCTGTCAGTCATACCAACAAGGCCAACAATGGGGTCGGTAGAGGAGTGGTCTGTATCCAGGCCAACTGTGGTAACGGTTTTGCCAGTAGCGCCATTGCTGACGGAAACATCGATCTTAACGGGGTCCTCGTTGTAGCCCAGCACAACCACGTCATCACCGTCAATGGTGCGGGAGACAACGGGCTTCTGGGTCCACTCAGCATGGTCTCCGTTGCCGTACACAGAAATGTTGTTCACAGTGGCGGCAGTGGTGGGTGCGCCGCTGAAGGTCAGGTTGTAGCTGGCCACCTTAGAGCGGTCCTCGCTGGTAACAACCACCTTCATGGGGGTGCGGGTGAAGTTGCCCACAGGCACGTTGGGGAACTCAACGAAGTTGGCAACAGCAGGGTCGCCGTTGGTGCCGTTAACTGTAGTAGAACCATCCTTTTTGGTAACAGAACCGATAAGGCTACCGGAGGGGTCACTGTTACCAGGCTCACTCCCAGTGGTCCCGGCCACAGTGATAGACTCAGTAGTAGTTTTCGTCGCAGCGGTTTTCTGTGTAAGGGTTACATCAGTCCCGCTTACGGAAATATTCCAGCTAGTAAAGCTTTTGCCAGTAAGAGCAGAGGCTATTGCGGCCCCGTCTGTACCGCTGCCAGCAGTAACGACCAAATCTTCACCATCATAAGTGATTTTATAGGTCTTGGTTGCTTCAACGCCAGCAGTAATTTTGCTGAAGTCAAACGTAACGGAAGCCTTAGTGCCAGCAACGCCATTCTTCTTGTTGGCATAATCAGGGTCAGAGTTGCTCACTTCAGCAACCAGGTGCTCGTCCTTGTCCCAGTTGGAGATAGAAACCACAGCGCCATTGGGCACCTTGAAGCCCAGAGTTTTCTGGGTTCCAGGAGCAATGTTGCCGGTGTTGTCGCCAACCACAATGTTCTGGGTAGAGGTGGTGTTGGACAGGGACACATAGTCCTGCTCATACTCATTAGAAGTGGAATTCTCCACAGCCACATCGGAAATGAAGGCCTGGGTGTTCCGTACCATTACAGAGCGGAGGACCAGGTTTGCAGTTTTCTGCACGCCACGGTCGTTGTTCACAGCAGGCTCCACATGGCTGCTCTGGTTAACAGTGGAGACGTACAGCTTCACACCATCGGTGCCGCTGGTGCCATTCGCGGTGTCATCCAGCTGCAGAGCAGCCTTGCCGCTGACATCCCGGCGGCCATAGGTCTCGTTGTCCAGGTAGAAGTAGGAGCCGCCGGCGCTGGCATTCACATCGTTACGGGTGTTATCGCTGCCAGTAACAATGCCGTCCACATCGTTAGAAACCTTGAAGGTGGGGACCAGCTCTGTGCCAACCAAGCCCATGCCATAAGGAACGGTAAAGGTCATGTAGACAGTGGGATCGTTATCGTTAGGCTCGGTGATGGCAACATTGCCAATCTGGCCAGGAACGCTGATGCTCTCGAAGATGGTCTCAGTCACATACTTGATGGTATAATCCTGATAGGAGCCATCCTCAGCAGTAATCCGGACGCCATCCACATAGGCGTTCGAATTCTTTGCCAGCGTTTTGCACCAGGTTCTCTTATCGCTGGGGTTCGGATCGCTAAGAGTAAAATTCCTGTTTGCAGGTTTACCAACGGTAGAGGCCTTGTCAGCCGCCGTGATGGTAGGAGTGATGCTATCGCGGGAAGCGCCAATGGCCTTAGTGACGGTGATGACATTACCCTCGACCTTGTAGTCGATGATATCGTCGCCGGTGATGCCGTCATCCTCAGCAATGGCCACGTTGCGCCGCTTAGCGCGCTCCTTCACCGTGATGGTGAGGGGGTAGTCCTTCGCCTCAGCGCCAGCATCCTGCACGCGCACAGTCATCTTGTACTCGCCGTAGGTCTTCCCCTCGGGAGCCTCAATGCCTGTGGTGTTCAGGCTGATGGTCCGCTTGGCGGAGTCGGTGCCCGGAACGCCGTTCAGCGATGCGGTAAGGGGATTCTTACCCTCGCTGTCCAGCAGGGTCACCGTGGTGCCCTTCAGGCTTGAGAGCGTAAACTCCACAGCAGCAACCTTTGCAGCGACGTTTTCCTGGTCGTACTGCAGGGTTACGCTGTAGGAGCCGTCCTCAAGCACCGCCTGATTGCCGTCGACGTAGAGTGCATCTCCGTCGGCAGCAAAGGCGCTCATCGGAATCATTGCGGCGACCATGAGAATGGCCAGGAGCGCCGCAAGTGATTTCTTCAGAAACTTGCTTTTGTTCATGTTTTCAACCCTCTTAGATTTTAGATTCTCTCCGGCCCCTTCGCCGGGGAGTGGAAGTTAACTATATAATAACCTTTGAGCGCGAAAAATGCAAGCCTTTTTTTCAACTTTTTTTCGTCTTTACATAATTTTTTACGCGGCGGGCAAACTATAGAATTTGGCGGTATTATGCGGTTTTCGAGGCATTTCTCTGTGCTTTTTACCCCATTTTCTGTCTGTTTGCCCATATTTCACCATGGTTCACCCTGCCATTGTTGGCGGTTATGCCCGGTAAAATGGCTCTTAAATAGCCTGTCCGCTCCCCCTTTTCCTCCTTTCCTGCAAAGAAATTAAGTCCCCGCGCCGTACTTTTTGCGGGGTTCGGGCCGCTTTTTTCGCTGCGTGCGGTAATTATAACATAAAATGCGCCCCAACGCAATCGTTAAGGCGCTATTATTTACAATTTTTTCCATTTTGCTGTTCCGCGCTGTTTTTTTGCCCTCTTGTCAGGGCTTTTCCCAGCTTTGCCACCGCGTCGGCGCTGATTTCCTCCCCATGCTCCCGGCAATAGGCAAACAACACCGGGCAGGGCCCAAGGCATATGCCATAGCGCCCCGCCGCCCGGGCCAGCCTCCGGCGCTGGCACAGCCTTGCCCCCACCCGCAGGTAGTAAAATCCCTGCCATATGCACAGGCACGAGGGCGCGGCCGGCCAACGCCGGTAAATTTCCGCCACCGCCCCGCACAGGGCAGTGGCTCCTTCCAGCCGGAAAACCAAGGGCTGGGGAGGGGTTTTCATCCTCACAGGCAGCCCCCCTTGCTCCGTTTACCCTATACTATGTTGACTGCCAGGGAATGTGCGGCCTACAACGCCAGGCAGCGCATTTCCAGATAGGGGTCCTCCGCCTGAAACACCGATGTGCCCGCCACCAGAATGTCCGCCCCCGCCGCTTTGCATAAGGGCGCGGTCTCCAGGTTGACGCCGCCGTCCACCTCTACCAACAGATGGGGAAAACGGTATTTCAGCTGGAATATCTTGCGGAGGGGGTCCAGCATCAGCTTCTGCCCGCCAAATCCTGGGTTGACGGTCATCACTGTCGTCTGGCGCAGATGCCTGCCCCAGTCGCCAATGGCGGAGGCTGGCGTACCCGGGCTGACAGCTGCCCCCGCCTGGGCCCCAGAAGACCGTATGGCAGCGATCAGCTCCTCAGGGTCATCCTTGCACTCCACATGAAAGGTGATGACGTCGGCTCCCGCCTTACGGAAGGGAGCAATGTAGGGCATGGGGTGCTCAAGCATCAGGTGCACGTCAAACAGCAGCCGGGTCTTGTCCCGCAGCGCGGCCACCACTCCCGGGCCAAAGCTGATATTCGGCACAAAGTGCCCGTCCATGATGTCGATATGGAGCATATCCGCCTGCTTGATCTTTGCAACCTCCCGGTCCAACGCTGAAAAATCAGCGGCCAACAGCGACGGCGCGATGTATACCATATTCTCCTCCTGGTTTTTCTTCCTTTGCTTTCTATTATATATAGGCTTTTTCTCTTTAAGTTCCCCCAGATGTACCGTTTTGGCTAATTTAATACTATGATAATTATATTATCTGACAAGGTGTGGGCTTTCCAGTCTGTCCGACGCATGAGTGCTTTTGACTGCCCTGTGACTGAGGCGGGGCTGCCTGTGGTTGACAAGGGATGCTCCTTGCGGCGCTCCGATTTGCTGGCTGCAAACAGGGACGCTCGCCCCCTTGCTCCGCAGGGGGAGGAAGCCGCCAAGGGCCTGCGTCTGCGCTCGCTGGGACTTCCTTTCCTGTTTCAGCCGGCAGCGGGCAGGCCGCTGGTCTCCCTGTGGTCGACCGCGCTAAGTACGGCGGCGCAGTCTTACCCCGTTCTGAACTGTGTGGTGGGAGTGAGATACTGCCTCGCGCCTTTGCTTTCTGCGCCGCCTAAGGTCAAGGTCGCGAGACGCTGTCTCGCGCTCTGCAACCTTTGAAAAGGTTGACGAAACTTTTAGTTCGCGCTTGTTTGCTCTGCTTCGCTTTGGGCTTTTTGCCCGCGATGGGGGCTATTTGCATAGCATTTGCGCTGCTATTGTCAGCACTGGTATGGTTATGATCGACAGCACCGTCGACACCGCCACCAGCTTGGAGGCCAGCTCTGAGTCCCGCTTGTACTGCACCGCAAACAACACCGTGTTCGCCGCCACCGGCGTCGCCGCCTGTACCATCGTTGACACAAACAGCGTCTCTCCCGGCTGTATCACCAGCAGCAGGCCCAGATAGATCAGCGGCGCGGCAATCAGCCGCAAAAATGACGCCCGGTAGACTGCCATGTCTGACATAAACGAGTGCAGGTCCGCCCCCGCGATATATGTGCCGATCACCAGCATGGCCAAAGGCGTGTTCAGGTCAGCCAGCAGGCCCAGGGGCTCGCTGACCACCGCCGGCAGCTTCAGCCCCAGAAAGTAAATGGGAAGCCCGAACGCCAGCCCGATCACGCCCGGATTCAGCAGCAGGGTTTTCAGGTTCATTTTCGCGCCGCCGCTCATCATGCTGTAGCCATAGGTCCAGCACAATATGTTGAACACCACCACGCCAAAAGAGGCGTAAATCACTCCCGTGTCCCCCACAATGCCCTGCACCAGGGGGATGCCCATAAACCCGGTGTTGCTGAACAGCGTGGCAAAGCGCAGCACCTTTTGCCGCTCCTCCGGCTCCTTGCGAAAGCACAGCAGGCTCAGGCCCAGGGCAATGCCCATCCACAGCACCGGCAGGGCCACGGCCATCAGCAGCTCATAGGCTCCCAGCCGGTCCGCCGAGTCCAGAAAGGAGTTGATGATGACACAGGGGGTCACCAGCTTGATGAGCAGCGTGGTCACCTCAGAGGCTCCCCGCTCTGTGAGCATTCGCCGCTGGGTGACCAGATAGCCCACCAGAATCACCACCAATATAACGGCCACCTTGCCCACTACTGCCAGAACAGCCTCCATCTGCCGCCCCTCCTTTTCATGATTCTGCTGCCTGTGACACAGAGAACAGCCTGCTCTGTCCTAAAAATCGATTCTGTCGTCGTCCTCTGGCACATCCCGGCCCTTTTTCCGGTATTCCTTGAAAAAGGCCGTGGTGAGAATGACCAGCGCAGCGCCGGTGACGCATTTGAAGCCAATGCCCCAGCCCCCCTCAAACAGCTTGATCTCCGGCCAGACAGCGTCCCCCAGCCACCAGCAGCCCATTACCAGAAAGACCCCGCCGGCCAGAAGAAAAATCTTGTTCTCTTTTGACATGGAGAACATCAGAATGAGCCCTACCGCAAACCATAAAATGGCGTAAAAATAGCCCATGTTCCTCCCCCGTTCCTCTTTTTCGGCCCAAAATCACCTCTATTATAGCCGTTTTTTGCTACAAATACAAGCCCGCGGAACGCAATACGGCAAACAAAACAAATACGGGGCCAAAAGCCCCGCATTTTTTCTCTATCCATTGTCAACCCCGCCGCTTTATTCCAGGATGTACAGCACCATATCCCGGCGGCCGATGATACTGCACTCCTCAATGGTGTCATAGCACAGGTCGGAAATAATGTCCCCAGCCAGGCAGGCCCCGCCGGTGTCTCCCGCCACCCCGTAGCCGTAGACAATGCTCCCGTCCGGAGAGGCCACAAACATTTTTGTCCCATAGGGAATAATATCCGGGTCCACTGCGATAACGCCCCGCTCTGCCAGCAGCCCCACAGAGGTGGTGCCCCCGGGAATGCAGTAGGCCGTGCACTCGCCGGTAATGGCCCTGCTATACCGCACCTGCTTGCCATCCTGGTCGGTCAGCGTGCCCGCCGTCGTGTTGACAGAAAAGCCCTGCCCGGAGTTCCCCGTGTCCCCAGGCTTGCTGGTGGGGCTGGGCGAGCTGGAGCTGCCGTCGTCAATGAAGTCCAGCTGGGGGGCCTGGGTCTGATATCCGGAGCCCCGCAGAACAATCTCCTTCACCGGCTCGGCCACTACCTCCTCTGAGAGCAGCTCCCGGCTTTCCAGCTCTCCGTCCACATATACTGCCCGGTAGCGCAGCTCCTTTTTCCCCTTCATACCCTCGGTGAGCACACTGGTCTCTCCCTCCACCAGGTCCCGGGTATGTACATATTTCCGCTCGTAGTCGATCTCCTCTGTCTCTGTCTCCTCCTGGGTCTTCACCCGCCGCACGGTGATTTTCATGCCCGTGCGCAGGGTTGTCTGAAGGTCAGGCTCCACCCGATCCTCCTTATCCAAGGTGACGCCCACCTTTTCCAGCGCCCCCTCCACAGTCAGGGCCTGAACCCGGTAGCCTCGGGTGCTCCCGTCCACGGCAATGCGCACGCTCACCACCCGGGAGACCTCTACCAACATATCGTCCTTTACCGGCTCGGTGAGCTCATGGTTGCAGCTGTCCAGCTCAGAGAGCTTTACCCCTGCCTCCTCCAAAGCGTCGGCCACTGTGCCGCCGGAGACCTTCACCTGGGTGGTCTCTCCGTCTGCCACAATATTCACCCGCAGCAGCCGGGTGATCTCCACCGTCAGCGGAGCGGCAATGACCATCTCCCGGTTAGGGGCCACCTGGTCAGCCTCCTTCAGCCACAGACCGTTCTCGGTCAGGGCCTCCTCTACTGTATCTCCCTTATAGGCGGTGTATCCAGCTGACTCCTCCCCGTCCCGAACATAGAGCTCCACGCCCCGCCGCAGGGCGACGGTTCTGCCGTCCTCCCCCAGCTCTGCCAGGTCCAGGGGGCCAAGGGGCTCCATACCCTGGGCCTGAGCCTGGCTCAAAATGCTGTCCAGCGGGTCCCGGCCCAGGCCGCTCATAGAAAAGCTGTAGGTCTTCTCCCAGTCCTCCACCACAACAGGGATCTCCCGGGCAAACACCCGCATGGCAATGGCCACGCACAGCGCCAGCGCCGCCACACCGGCAGCGGCCAGCACAGCCAGCTGCAGCCGCTGCTTTCTGCTTATTCTTCTTCGGTACATTCTGTCTCTCCTTTATTGCCTGGCGGTCAGACCGCCGGATCTTCCGGTCATTCCCCCAGTATAATGGGCTTTTGCCGGGAAGTCAAGCTTTGGTAAGTCCTGCTTTTGTGGATTGCCGACAAGTTTGCATATTCATACATCTCCTTCCGCCTGAAATAACCCTGCCGCGTCCAGATTTCACCCTGTCAGCGCGGGGTTTTCCTGTCATTGTGTAAGAAACGAAGAAAGAGCCTGTCCTTTTCTACACATATTCATTCACTTTATTGAATACTCCGGGGCATGCCTGACTCTTGCCTCCATGTGTTTCCTCTTCCTCCCTTTTGGGGATATCACCCGGTTTAATCTCATGATCTGCATCCTTTGCCATCATACTAAGCCGGAATGCGCAGCGCGAAGCCGGCCGCAAAATTGTTATGGAATGCAAAAATGCCCTGAAAGCCTCTTGGCTTTCAGGGCAATAATTGCCGGTAGAGATAAACTTAGCGCTTGGAGAACTGAGGCGCGCGACGAGCCGCTTTCAGGCCGTACTTCTTGCGCTCCTTCATTCTGGGGTCGCGGGTGAGGAAGCCGGCCTTTTTGAGCACAGAGCGCAGCTTCTCGCTGTCGAACTGCAGCAGGGCCCGGGCCACGCCGTGGCGGATGGCGCCCGCCTGGCCGGTAACGCCGCCGCCGGCCACCCGGCACACAATGTCAAACTGCTGGTCCGTGCCTGTCAAGGTGAGGGGCTGGCGGACAATATATTTCAGGGTGTCCAGACCAAAATAATCGTCGATATCCCGGTCGTTGATGGTCACCTTACCGGTGCCCTGGTACAGGCGCACACGGGCTACAGAGCTCTTTCTTCTGCCGGTGCCGTAGAAATAGGGTGCAGTCTCATACATAGTTTCACATCCTCCTTACATATTCCATGCTTCGGGCTTCTGGGCAGCGTGCTTGTGCTCGCCGCCGGCATACAGCCGAAGGCGGGACATGGCGCTGCGCCCCAGGGTGTTGGAGGGGATCATCCCCTTCACCGCCAGCTGCATGGCAAGCTCCGGCTTGGTGCGCATCAGGGCGTCATACCGGGTGGCCTTCAGGTGGCCGATATAGCCGGTGTGACGGTAGTAATACTTCTTTTCGGCCTTTCCGCCAGTGAGCACCGCGTCCTTGCAGTTGACGATGATCACATGGTCGCCGCAGTCCACATGGGGGGCAAAGGTGACCTTATGCTTGCCGCGCAACAGCACCGCCGCCTGCGCCGCTACCCGGCCCAGGGGCTTGCCAGCCGCGTCGATGACATACCATTTGCGCTCGACCTCTGCGGCCTTGGGCATCGTAGTTGACATAGCTTATAACCTCCAAACTTTCACTGCCGTTCTTTTTTCACCAGTTGATGATATCACATGTCAGGGTCCGTGTCAACACTTTTCCCGATATTTTTTAATTTGCTGTAAGCAATACTCCTGATATCTCCTGTTTACTCCTCTTTGCTCTCTGGTTCTCACTTGCTATTTTCACTCTTTGGCCGGGCATAGCCCATGCGGCACAGGGACCAGACCAGCGTGGAGGCCTGCACCTGCTCTGCCAGCTGCCACAGGCTGGCTGTCACCCGCAGCTCTACTCCCCGGCCCACCAACTCGCCCAGCAGGTCCTTCACCTGGCGGCAGGCAATGGGCCGCTGAGTGGTTGTGGCCACATAATACCCTGCGGCCGGGTCCTGAAGCACAAACTCATCAGGCGCAAACTCATATACATATAATATGGTATTCCGCATGGCCTCGAACCAGCCATGCTCAATCACCACCCCATGGCATACCTCCGGGGAGCTGAAAAACCGCTGCCGGTCCTCCTGAGTAGTCTGGGGGCCTGCGTGGTAGGTTACCCGGGGGCAGTTTCTGGGCGTGATGAAGTTGGGCAGGCGCTGCCAGTCAATGGCCCACACCAAACCCACGCCAGGGTCCAGGTCCGACCGGGTGGGGGGCCGGGGGTGAAACACCTGGATGCCCGGCTCCTCGCTGACATGAAACAACCGCATACTGTTCCCCTCCCGTCTGAGTGTCTTGAAAGACGCGGACAATGCAAAAAGACGGTCTCCCAAAGGAAACCGTCTACTGTGTTGGCGAACACCTATTTTCCCGGGCCGTCTCCAGCCAAGTATTTTCGGCACGAACGGGCTTAACTTCCGTGTTCGGGATGGGAACGGGTGGACCCCCGCCGTAATCAACACCAACTTCTTTTTGTTCAGTCTCTCGACTGCTTACATATAATACCACAGCTTTCTGGAAATTGCAAGCCTTTTTTTCATGTTTTTGCAATTTTTTCTTGCTACGCTATATATAGTGTACTTACATTAGCATCAAGCATATATGTTCTTGCTTTTTGGACGTCTCTTTAACTCGTCACATTGCGAATTAGAGGTTGTCGCTGTCGGTATAATAAATTTCTTTGCGGCTTCAGAGCTGTTCCCTTTTCTACTGACAACACAGAGCTTGCCGGGGAGAGCTTGTTTCTGCCAGCACGCAAAAGCTGGGGAAAATGCAAAAAGACGGCCTCCCAAAGGAAACCGTCTGCTGTGTTGGCGAACACCTATTTTCCCGGGCCGTCTCCAGCCAAGTATCTTGGGCACGAACGGGCTTAACTTCCGTGTTCGGGATGGGAACGGGTGGACCCCCGCCGTAATCAACACCAACTCGTTTTTGCTCAGTCTCTCGACTGCTTGAATATAATACCACAGCTTTTTGAAAATTGCAAGCCCTTTTTTTATTTTTTTCGTCTTTCTTTCATTTTTGCTATATACAGGCGCTTTCATATTTCTATCGCAATATATTGTGTATATTCTCTCCTATCCCTTCAACCGAAAGACTTTTGTAAGAGGACCTTAAGACATTTCCTGCTCTCCTGCCGGAAATCCCCTTGACTTAACTAAGAGAATGCTTTAAACTTAAACTATCAGGAATTTCGTAAACGCAGCGGAAACCATGAATAGGAGGCTCTACTTATGAAAAAAGGCAAGTTTGGCATTGTGCTCTGCTTCTACCCCATCGCGGCCTTTGCGGCAGTTATTCTCAACTCCCCCATTATCTGTCTGGCGTTGGCCGCAGCCGCCATTTTTCTGGAAAAAGACGAATGGGCTGGCAGACAGTCCCTGCAGGCCTGGATGGCCTCTGTTGTGGTCTTTTTCTTCAATGGCCTGTTCAAAAACGTGATGGGGCTGATTCATGTGCCCTTCCTCTCCACCATGTTGTCGGTGGCTGCCGGCGTGCTGGGCGCCCTGGTCTACCTGGGCGCGATCATCCTCAGCGTTTTGGCCATTCTGCGGGTCTCCAAGGACGAAGAGGCCAATGTGCCTCTGTTGTCCTCTCTGGCCTACCGCATTTATGGCAAGGTGCGGCCCAAGCCCGCTCCCTCCCAGTACACCGCTCCCTATCAGCCCCCTCAGCAGCCCAACGGCGGCTATGGCTACCCCAATCCCGGCAATGGAGCTCCTGCCGCGCCTCAGCCCCCTTACGCGGCCCCTTACCCGCCTCAGGCTCCGGCCAATCCGGCTCCCGCGCCTCAGTACGCCCCGCCGGTAAACCCTGCCCCCCAGCCCCCTCAGCAGCCGGCAGCGCCGGCCCAGAGCGACGGCCAGAACGGGGCGGTGTGACGGCTGGGTTTTCCTGACCCTGATTCCATCCTTCCCTGTGAACTAAGCCGCCTTGGGCATTTGCCGAAGGCGGCATCTCTCTATTCTGAAACGGAGGCGCTATTATGGAGCGGGAATATATTTATCGGAGCAGCAAGGGGCCTGTACGCAAGCCCAGCCGCCACAACCGTCCTCCCTGGCCCCTGTGGACCCTGACCGGCCTGGTGGTACTGGCTATTGTGATCCTTCTGGTGGTTTTGTTTACACGGAAGGGCAGCGGCCCCTCGGAGGACGACAGCTCGCAGCTCCCTGCCGCTGCCCGTTCCTCCAGCGCGTCCTTCTCTGAGGGGGAGCCCACCCCTTCTCCCACCCCCTTTACTCCTGCCCAGCAGACTGCGCCGGACGCCGCGCCGGAGGACCTGGGAGGTCTGATGGTGGTGGAGGGCGCGGCCTATGAATATTTCTCATTCTCAACCGAGACAGCCAATTCTTACATCTCTGCGGTAGCTGCGGCCGGGGATGCTCTGTCGGGCACGGCCCAGCTATATCACCTAGTCGCCCCCAGCAGCATGGATGTTCTGCTGCCGGAGAGCTATCTCAGCGAACACCAAATAGACAGCGCAGACCAGCGCAAGGCCATTGAAACCTATATCTACCCCTCTGTCACCAGCATGAGCTCTGGCGTTAAGACGGTTTCGGTGTTTGACGCTCTGCTTCAGCGGTGCGACCAGTATCTTTACTTTCGTACCGACCGCACTTGGACCCAGCGGGGCGCGTATTACGCCTATGTGGAGTTCTGCCGGGCCAAGGGCATTGAGCCCATTCAGCTGGACCAGCTGGTAAAAAAGGAGTATGAAGGCTTTATGGGCGGCCTCTCTGCCCAGGCAGGGGAGGACAGGCTCACCGCTGACACTGTGGAGGCTTTTCTCCCCGCCGGAAACACCAGCCTGAGCTTTACCACCAGCGAGGGGGACACAAATGACGGCTGGCAGGTAATCTCTGATGGCAGCGATTACAGCAGCTCTCTGCTATACCTGATCTTCGCTGCGGGAGACCAGCCCTACAAGGTATTGGAGAACCAGGACATCACTGACGGCTCGGCCTGTGTGGTGGTACAGGACTCCTATGGCAACTTCTTTATTCCCTTCCTGACACAGCACTATCAGCATGTGTATGTTGTGGACTACCGGTATTATGAGGGCAGTGTGCCCCAGCTGGCCAGCGACAAGGGAGCCTCGGACGTGATTATTCTCAACCAGGTGATGGCTGTCAGCAGCGAGGACGCGGTAAGCTCCCTTCAGGACTTGTTCTAAGTGGGGTGATCCTAAAAAAAAATTACCATCCATTTTCAGGAGGAAAGCATGAAAAATTACACCCAAGTCTATGTGAAGAACAGTCTGGAAGCAGCAAAGCTGTACTGCGACGCTTTTGGGGCGGAGATTACCCGGGAGATGAAAAACCCTGATGGCACAGCCTATGAGCACTGCGAGCTGTCTGTGAACGGCGAGGGCTTTCTGGCGTTGGCCGAGGCGGCAAATCCCTGTGACGTGGAGCTTGTACACAAGATGAAATGGGAGACCATGACCTTCAATGTGTTTGAAATGGGGAGCAAGGAGGCGGTTCTTCACGCCTTTGAGGTGCTTAGCAATGGGGGCGTGGTGCTCCACCCGATCGGGGCCTTGCCCTGGAATGAATATAACGCAACCGTAATCGACAAATACGGGGTCTGCTGGTGGATCGCCATCTGAGCCAGGTCCTACAACAAAGAAAAAGGACAGCCTAAAGTGTGATATTCTTAGGGGAGAAGTAAAAAAAGCCGAATAGGGTAAGGAAAGCAGAAAATCCTGCCTGGATTAATGAAGTGCACAGCATTCATCCAAGCGGGACTTTCTGTTTCCTGGCATTCTTCCTTGTCTTTACGTAGTTAGTGTGGTAACTTCAACATGAATTTCAAGGCCCTTTTTATCTTCTTACTCTTGGTCTATCCTCTCTCCCAAATACTTCATCACCATCTGCGCCGCCTCAGCCCGAGTCGCGCCCCCTTTCGGGTCCAGCACGCCGTTCCCCCTGCCGCAGACAATGCCGTTCTCACTGGCCCAGCACAAAGCTTTCCAGGCGTACCCGCTGACCCTATCGGAATCATTGAAATCCAGTTCATTCTTCCCCGGCTCGGGCTTTCCGGCATACCGCCAGAGCATCACCGCCAGATCCTGCCGTGTGATGGGCCGGTCGGGAGCAAACTTACCGCCGCCCACTCCGGCGACGATGCCCTCTGCCGCCGCCCAGTTCACAGCGTCCGCATACCATCCGTTGGTCACGTCGCTGAACTTGCCGCCCTCTGCCGGAGGCCTGCCCTCCTTGTTGTAGATGATTTGGGCAAACTGCGCCCGGGTCAGGCTGTCGTTAGGGCCAAACCTGCCGTTTGCGTAGCCAGACATCAGACCGTTCTTGCAAACAAACTCCACCGCTTTGATATACCAACCGGTATCGCTCACGTCCGGGAAGGGGTTCTTCCATGGCTCTGGCGATTGGCTGGGGGATGTGGTGGGGGTGGGGGTTGGCGAGCCAGTCGACGTAGGGCTTGGGGAGTCCGTAGGCCCTGGGCTGGGCGTTGGCGTCTGAATTGGTACAAAATCGGCCTTAACCGTCACATTCCGGCTGGGCATTTTGAAAGTGTACTTGCCGTTCTTCTCGGTAAACTCTACTGCCTGGTTCTGGCTGTCTGTGACGGTGATTTTGTCCAGCTTGTAGCCATCGTCCGGCTGGACGGTCAGGGTCACGGTACTACCCGAACTTGCGCTTGTCGGACTGGCAGTAACGGTGCCGTGCTCCGCTTTCTCGACCTTTACATCGTAATAGCTGACAGATGGGTACCAGCCGCCACCGCCCGAGCCGCTGTTTTTCTTTACCCAGCCCACCGCGATAGGAGATAGGCCGGTGAC
>NZ_JBQISV010000046.1:0-16373 GCF_056800975.1 Acutalibacter sp. | reverse complement strand
TGTCCTCCAAAAGGTCCAGCATCTTCTGCATCTTGACAACCGTCTCCTCATCGGCAATGGCGGTGTAGGTGTCCGGCACCATCTCCACCTCGGCAGAGACGAACTCATAACCCTTCTGCTCCAGGTCCTCCCGCACGCCGCTGAAGTCGCTGGGCTCGGTGCTGATTTCAAACACATCCTCGTCCGCCGAAAAGTCCGAGGCCCCGGCCTCCAGCGCGTCGGCCATCACCTGGTCCTCGTCCCGGTCCTCCCGCTCAATGACAATAACGCCCTTCTCCTTGAACATAAAGCTCACGCAGCCGCTGGTGCCCAGGTTCCCGCCGTACTTGTCAAAGGCGTGGCGTACATCGGCGGCGGTGCGGTTGCGGTTGTCGGTGAGGGTCTCCACAATCACCGCCACACCGCAGGGGCCGTAGCCCTCATAGGTGATGTTCTCATAGCTGTCGGCGCTGCCCTCGCCCGCCGCCCGCTTGATAATGCGCTCGATATTGTCATTGGGCACATTGGCCGCCTTGGCCTTGGCAATGCAGTCCTTCAGCCGGGAGTTGGCCGCCGGGTCGGGGCTGCCCCCCTCTTTCACGGCCACAGCCAGCTCACGGCCGATTTTGGTGAAGATCTTCGCCTTTGCGCCGTCGGCCTTTTCCTTTTTCCGCTTGATGTTGTTCCATTTTGAATGTCCTGACATAGCATAACCGCCTTACTCTATAGTTTTCTCCCTTGATCATATCACATTCCGGCCAAAATTTCAAGTGCCAGCCCCCGGGCTTTTTGCAGGGCTGGGCCCAGGTTCTGCCGGCCCCGGTCTGTGCCGTCCCACACAGCGCAGCCCCGCAGGGTGGTGTTCATCACGCTGAAGGCCCTTTGCAGCTGGTGGGCCGTCACCTCCACAGGGAACTCCTCCTCCCGGCCCATGGTGAGCAGCAGCACCGCGTCCCTGTGCTTTTTGATGGGACAGCGGTCCCCCCGGGAAAAACGGGCCTCAAAATACCGCTGCCACCGGTCCAGCACCGCCTTCATGGGGGCGGGAAAGGAGTCGTTGTAAACCGGCGAGGCCACAACCAGCAGGTCGCTGCGGCGCAGCTCCTTGTCCAGGCTGTCCAGGTCCGAAAAGGCGCAGGCGTCCTTTTTGGCGCAGGCCTTGCAGCCGGTGCAGGGGTGGGCGTTCAGGCTGTAGACGTCTGTCTCGGTGACCAGCCAGTCCTTTTGATCCTTGAACTCCCCCACAAAGCCGTCCAGCAGCATGCGGGTGCTGCCGTGGCTGTTTGGCGAACAGAACAGCACCAGCAGGCGTTTTTTATGTTCCAGCAGTCCCATGGGGCATCTCCTCCTTGTGATATGGCGTTCTGTGTTTCAGGGCGGGCTTCTGACATTGCCCTTCGGGCAGAGCCACCCGATGTGGAGCTTCGTTCCAATCGCCGTTTGCCTCGACTCCGAAGGAGTCGCCTTTTGCTTTGCAAAAGTACCGGCAAACTCCTGCCGGTCGTCTCTCAGCTACCTCGCGGCAGCGTCCCACCCCCAGCAATTAGAGATAAGAGGCTTTGTCTAGCGTCCGCTCAATAGGGAACCCCTGACAGCGGGTGAGCGTCTGCCGGTGGCAGACAAGCTGCGAACCGACCGAGGCGAAGCCGAGACCCCCTACCCTCCTGCGTCTTTGGGGGTGTTTAAGGGCGAGACCTTGGGGCCTCTGACCTCTCGACTTCATCAAAGCTGAAGTCGGAATCTTCAAGAGCTTTTTTGCTCGCCGCAGAGGGGGCTTAGAATACGCCCAGGTGTTCCAGCAATATCTTCGTTCCCAGCAGAATGAGAATAACCCCTCCCGCCAGCTCCGCCCGGGCCTTGTACCTGCCCCCAAACACACTGCCTACCTTCATCCCCACCGCCGAGAGCAAAAAGGTCACTGCCCCAATAAAGCCCGCAGCCGCGGTGATGTTCACGCTTAAAAAGGCAAAGCCCACCCCCACGGCCAGGGCGTCGATACTGGTGGCCAGGGCCAGCAGCGCCATGGTCTTCGCAGAGAGCGACGCGTCCTCCGCCTCTTCGCCCCCAGAAGCCGCCTCCCGTATCATGTTGCCGCCAATAATGGCCAGCAGGCCAAAGGCGATCCAGTGGTCAACCGCCGTGATGGCGTCTTTGAACTGCACCCCCACCAGATAGCCCAGCACGGGCATCAGCGCCTGAAAGCCCCCGAACCACAGCCCCACCAGGGCCATGCTTTTGCCGTCCGCCCGCTTCAGCGCCAGACCCTTGCACACCGCCACGGCAAAGGCGTCCATCGAAAGCCCCACCGCCACCAGAAACAGCTCAAAAAGCCCCATTTCGTTATCTTCCTCCCCTGTCTGCATCGTATTCATTATACTTTTCCTATGGATATTCGTCAACCCCGGCCCTTTAGAAACCCGGGGCCGAAAGTGAAGAAATATTATCCAAATTCCCCTTTTTCGCGCTGCTTTGCAGAAGAAAGACCCACCGGCTTGCATTTTCCCCTTCCGCGTATTATAATGTAACAAATTCAAAACCATATATAAAGAGAGAAGGTCGTTTCAAATGCAGGAGATCAGGATTGAACTGACAAAGTCGCCGAAGCAGAAGCCCGCCGCCCAGAGCCAGCTGGGCTTCGGCCAGCTTTTTACCGACCATATGTATATTATGGACTACCATGAGGGCCAGGGCTGGCACGACCCACGCATTGTGCCCTATCAGCCCATTTCCCTGGAACCCTCGGCCATGGTGTTCCACTATGCCCAGGAGATGTTTGAGGGCCTGAAGTCCTACCGCACAGAGGAGGGCCGGGTGCTCATGTTCCGCCCGGACCGGAACATTGCCCGGGCTGAAAACTCCTGTAAACGCCTGTGCATCCCTCCTGTTCCCGCCGATGACTTTATGAACGCCATGAAGACCCTGGTGAACCTGGAACGGGACTGGATTCCCACGGAACCGGGCACCTCGCTTTATGTGCGGCCCTTTATCATTGCCACCGACCCCCACCTGGGGGTGCACCCCTCTCACAGCTACCAGTTCATCATCATCCTCTCCCCCTCCGGGGCCTATTACGCCAGCGGCCTGAACCCGGTGAAAATCTGGATTGAGGACGACTATGTCCGGGCGGTGCGGGGCGGCATTGGCGAGGCCAAGGCCGGCGGCAACTACGCGGCCAGCCTGAAGGCTCAGGAGAAGTCTGACGCCGAGGGCTATGCCCAGGTGCTGTGGCTGGACGGCGTGGAGCGCAAATATATTGAGGAGGTGGGCTCTATGAACATCTTCTTCAAGATAGCGGGCAAGGTGGTTACCCCTGCCCTCAACGGCAGCATTCTGCCCGGCGTTACCCGGGCCACCTGCCTGGACCTGTGCCGGGCCTGGGGCTTGGAGGTGGAGGAACGCCGGGTGAGCGTGGACGAGCTGGTGGCCGCTGCCCGGGACGGCTCTTTGGAGGAGTGCTGGGGCAGCGCCACCGCGGCGGTCATCTCTCCGGTGGGCGTGCTGCGCTATGGGGACGAGGTGATGGAGATTGCCGGGGGCGGCATTGGCCCCCTGAGCCAGAAGCTCTATGACACCGTCACCGGCATTCAGACCGGGAAGCTGGAAGACAGCTTTGGCTGGACCGTAGAAATCAAATAGACCTTAGAACTCGTATTCACCGGCGATGAACGCCGTCCGACCGGGTCCTTTTGCCGTCCTGCGGCGTTAAAAAATCTTAAAATACGGGAGTATACCTGCTATTTTTTGCCTTGCAGGACGGCAAAAGCCCTCGCCCCATCCGGCATTCCCGCCTATGAATACAGATTCTGATTCCCTGTCAAGCCCCCTGAAGGCCCCCGCTTTCAGGGGGCTTTTGCCGAAAACGTCAACATTGGGCGTTGCTGCCCCGGCCATATTCAGCGGCCCGGCCCCGGTTTTTGTTGTTGTGCCCGGGCCGCATCTATGGTATAATATTCCAAACGGGCATTGCCCGCATAAGCCCCTTATTTCTGATGTAAAGGATGGTTTTTCATGAAGCTTCGCGCCCGAATTCTCTCCGCCCTGCTGGCGGCGTCCCTGGCCTGGGGGACCCTGACGCCTGCCTATGCGGCGGCCGAGCCCGCTCCCCCCTCTGCCGCCCCGGCAGAGGCTGAAACCGCCGCGCCTGTTCTGGGCAGTCTGACGGCAGCGCTGCGGCTGGACTATGCGCAGCCCCTTACCGCCCTTGAGGCCCGCCAGGTAAAGGTTCAGCTCTCCTCCGGGGGCGGCAGCCTGGGAGAGTTCCCCCTGTGGGACGCCTCTGCCGCATCCTTGGGGGACTACCCTGCCAGTCTTACCCTGAAAAACGCCGACGGCGGCGAGGACGACACCGGCTGGCCCAAATATCTGGAGCTCACGGTCTCCTCTCTGCCCCAGGGGACCTACACCCTGACCTTCAGCGGCCAGGGCTATCAGAACTTCTCCCAGCAGGTAGAGCTTGACACCCACAACGGCTACCTGGCTCTGGGCACCGGCGACGGCACCTTTGCCCTGGGCGACGTGAACGCCGACGGCATTGTGGACGAAGCCGACCAGGAGCTGCTGGCCAAAAATCTGGCCTCCACTGCCAGCGAGGCCCTGGCTGTTTATGACCTGAACGGAGACGGGAAGATCGACGTGATCGACCTGGCCTATATCAACGGCAACCTGGGTGTAACCGGAGAGGCCCTTACCGCCCAGGGCGCCATGCTGGCCCCCCCTGTGGACCTGGCCTCTGCGGAGCAGTCTCTGGCGGACAGCGGCGTTACGGTTACCGGGGGCAGTCTGTCCCAGCTGTTCTCGGCAGAGGCGGGAGGCGTTACCCTCAGCGGCAGCGGCTCCTCTCTGGAGCTGCCCATTCCCTTTGCCCAAGGGGTGGACATGAGCCGCATGACCCTTACCTCCCCCCAGTCCGGCGGAGTAGAGGCCGGAGTGGTAACCGTGGAGTATGAGGACGGCGAAACCGAGGAGCTCCCCTTTGACGCTGCCCTGCCCGCAGACATCTATGCCATGGGCCGGGCGGACGGGAGCCGCACCATCACCATTGACCTGGGCCGCCGGGAGCCGGTGAAGAAAATCACCATCCGGGTAGAGCGCACCGAGAATGGCGCCGTGTCTCTGGAATCCGTCCAGTTCCTGAAGGACATCATCCCCGAGACCCCCTCCGCCGCCAACCGGCTGGTAACCGGCCTGCGGGCCGAGGCCGGAGACGGCTCTGTGGCCCTGAAATGGCGGGAGCTGCCCAATGTCACCGGCTACCGGGTGAGCTATTGGCTCGAAGGGGCCCAGGGCTCCCCCCTGACCATGGAAGTGGACCGGCCCTCTGCCACTGTCACCGGGCTTGAGAACCTGAAGAAGTATTTCTTCCAGGTGACGCCTGTCGCCCAGGGCTGGGAGGGCTCTCCCTGCGACCCGGTGGAGGCTGTGCCCCAGCCCGCCCAAAAGCCCGACGCCCCTGACATGGTGTCCATCACCGAGCTGGACGGGGCCCTGGGGGTGAGCTGGAAGGCCAGCAAGTCCGCCACCTACTATGAGGTCTATTACAAGGAGAAGGACGCTGCCGGAGACTACCGCCAGGCCGGGGGCATGATCAAGGCCACCGGCACCACCATCACCGGCCTGACCAACGGCGTCACCTACTCGGTCTATGTCATTGCCGGCAACGACATTGGTTCCAGCCAGCCCTCCCGCATTTCAGAGGGCACCCCCAAGGCCGTGGACTATGACGCGCCCCAGGGCCTGCCCAAAGAGGGGCTGGTGGACCGCTCCAAAATCAAGGAGATCCGCCTGGCCGCGCCCAAGAACTACGCCGCCAACCAGTACACCGAGGCGGCCCCCTTCACCCCCGAGAACATGATTGACGGGGACTACCGCACCCACTGGACCGCCGCCAACTGGCACGGCAACGAGCATGTGATCACCACCTTCACCGAGCCTGTGGACCTGCAGGCCGTGCTGTGGGTGCCCCGGCTGGACGGGAACTATCCCAAGTGGCTGCGGGCCTACAGCATTCAGGTGTGGTATGAGGGGGAGGACCTGACCAAAAACGGCCACCTCATTGTCCCCGACCCCCAGCGGGGCGGCGTGGACAACAACACAGACACCGGCAACAACGGCGGCTATGTGCAAACCTGGCCCAACATCCCCAACCGCTCTGCCATTCCCACCAGCCGCTTTGCAGTGCTGCCCCTGGGCGTGGAGAAAAAGGTGGTGCAGATCAGCGTGGCGGTAGAGCAGGCCGACTACAACCTGGTCAGCTGCTCTGAGATCAAGTTCATGGAATATGACCCGGCCCACTGCCTGCCCGAGGAGATTGCCGCCCTGTTTGCCAACGACCTGCGCACCGCCCTGAAGCCTGGGGTGGACGCAGGGAAAATCGACGGGCTGAAGGCCCGGCTGGACAGCGATGAGAAATATTATTACCTGGATATTGCCACCCTGACCGACGAGCTGGCTCTGGCCAAGGAGCTGCTCACCGGCTCTACCAGCGGTTCGCTGCTGGAAGGGGTGCAGTCCCGCTCCGGCGAGGCGGACGGCCAGAAGTACAGCCAGGGCGGCAGCGTGCTGCAGCCCCTGGGCGCGGCTGGCCTTGCCAATGGAGAATTCACCGTCTACGCCCAGGGCATCCCCCAGGGCGGCACCCTGACCCTGTACGCCAGCCAGTTTAACGCCGAGGCCTCTGCCTGGCTCAGCTCCATGGGCACGGTGGAGAACGGCCGCAACACCCTGAAGGTACCTAAAATCGGCAGCCAGAACACCCAGCGGGGCGGCAGCCTGTACTTTACCTATTCCGGCCCCAACCCCGAGCAGGTGAAGCTCCATGTGCGCCGGGCCCTGAAAATCCCCGTGCTGGAGCTCTCCGGCTGGTATGGTATGACCGAGCCGGCCCGGCGCGGCGCGATTTCCGACTATCTGACCGCCCTGGACGCCTTTGTGCAAAAAACCGGCGTAAACGACAGCAACAAGACCACCAGCGCCCTCAATGTCACAGAGATCTCCACTCCCACCATGCTGCTGTCTCTGCCTGCCCTGGCAGTGAAAAACAGCACCACCGCCACCGGCGACGCCCGGGTGCAGGCTCTGTACGACTCAGTGCTGGCCTGGGAGGACCTGATGCACATCTGCAAGACCACCCAGGGCATTGACAATACCTACCAGAGCAACGACATGCAGACCCGGCAGAATATCCGCTGCATGCAGATGTTCAGCGGCGCGTTTATGTATGCCGCGGGCAGCCATATTGGCATCGGCTACGGCTCCTGCGCGGGCATGGCCGGGGGCAAGCCTGTTTCCGCCACCGGAGCAGGCAAGGCCAACAACCTGTTCGGCTGGGGCATTGCCCACGAGATCGGCCACAACATGGATAAGCTGGGCCGGGCGGAGATTACCAACAACATCTACTCCCTTATGGCCCAGACCTACGACGGCCAGGCCAACACCCTGCCCTCCCGGCTGGAGCTCAGCGGCAAATACCCCGCCATCTTCCAGAAGACCGCCGAGGGATATCCGGGCGAGTCCAACAATGTGTTTGTGCAGCTGGGCATGTACTGGCAGCTGCATCTGGCCTATGATTCGGCGGAGAAGCCCCTGGACTTCTACAACCGCCTCTTCAAGGCCTGGAAGGCCGGCACATACACCCAGGGCCTCAGCAACCTGAGCTATGACGAGAAGTTCGCCCTGACTGCCAGCGGCACAGCCAACGCCAACCTGACAGAGTTCTTCACCCGCTGGGGCATGAAGCTCAGCGACCCGGTAAAGGCCAAGCTGGCCGCTTACCCCGCCGAGCCCCGGGCCCTGTGGTACTTAAGCGACCAGAGCCGCCGGGAGCGTCTGAACGGTACCGGCGCGGGCAGCGTCAACCAGCTGGTAGGCGCCCGGCTGAAGGAGGGCACTGTCAACCAGGTCGAGATCCACACCGCCACCCGGGAGGCCAAGAACATCCAGGGCTATGAGATCCTCCGGGATGGGAAGCCCATCGCCTTTGTCACCCCGGACAATGTAAAGAACGGCCTGCTGTATACGGACGAGATCGGCAGCGGCAATCATCTGGCCTTCACCTATTCTGTCAAGACCTACGACCTGCTGGGCAACCTCATTGACACCGTCTCTGCCGGGCAGGTGCGGGTGGCCTATGACAAGACCGTCCCTGCCGACCAGTACGACCTCACAGTCACCGGTACGACAGCTGTGTTCACCCTGAAGGAGGAGACTCCGGTCTCCGGCGTCAAGCTGGTGAACACCAAGCCCCAGAGCGGCGGGTTCACCGTTACGGTGGTTGACAAGGAGGGCAAGGAGACCCTGGCCCGCTCGGGAGACTATGGAGACAGCCAGTCTGCCGATGACCCCCAGAGCTATGTCACCTACCTGAACCGCCCGGGCGCCGACAGCGCCAGCGGCACCATTTGGACCTATGACGCCAAAACCGTCACCATCACCGGCCTGCCTGCGGGCATCAGCCCAGAGAACATCCAGCTGATCAGCTACGCGGGGGACGATGTGGGCTTCTGGCAGGACGAGGGCGGCTTTGCGGGCACCCTGACCGCGGACTATGACTGCGGCGGGGGCAATGTGCTCAAGGCAGGCACCCTGGTGATTGTGGGCACCTATCGGGGCGACCCCTACTACAGCTCCATCCGGCTGAAGGGCCGCTTTACCAACACAAAGACCACAGTGGACGAAAACGGCCAGGAGACCGTGGAGGCCACAGAGGAGGTCCGGGACATGGACGGAGACCTGTATCTGTTCTCCTATGTGCCGGAGGATAAAAAGGTCAGCGATATCAGCGACGGGCTGTTCCTGTTTGTGCCCAATGTACAGCGTGAGGCCGAGCTGCAGGAGGCCACCCACTGCGATGGGGTAAACCTGCTGCCCTCGGAGATTATGGCCGAGCTCTACCGGCTGGACGACCCCAATGCCCCGGAGACCAGCGGCCGGCTGCTGACTGCCAGCACCCTGTGGGTGAACAGCCCCGGCGGCCAGGACCTGCCCCAGATTGAGCTGAAGGAGGGGGCCTGAGGGGGAACGCGCCCTGCCCTTCCCCGGCAGACGGGGTAAAGGCTGGTATTTATCCGGCTTGCCCCGCATATCATTCATTCCATGAAGCTTCTGACTTTTCATTCTGAAGAAAGAGAGATACCCATGAAACGAATCCTTTCCCTTCTTCTGGCTTTGGCCCTGTGCCTGAGCCTGTGCCCCCCGGGCCTCAACGCCCAGGCGGCTTCTGACGGCATGTCGCTGGTGTATGCCCAGGGGGTGGACGGCTCGGTCCGCCTGAGCGTTACCGGCGTGGAGCCGGACCGGGTCATCCGGGGCGTACAGCTGGAGCTCACCCTGGACGGAGCCGGCTACGACCCGGCGGACATCCGCATAGAGCCTGCGGACGACGACGCTTTCAGCCCCTCCTTTGGGGCCATCACCGGCCCCGGCGGGGATGTGACCACTGTGACCCTCTACCTGGTCTCTCCCTATGCCCTGAACACCCAGGAGACCCTGCCTCTGGGCTCTCTCACTTACCGGGGCCTGGGCCTGGCCCCCATTGACGCCCGGCTGGGCCTGATTGACAGCGACCAGCTGACCGGGGGCGGCCAGGTAGAGCTGGCCGCTCTGCCCCTGACGCCTGCTGCGGACACGGAGAACTGGGGCCCCAGCAGCAAAGTGAAGACCACGGTGTCCCGGGGCAAGGGCACGGTGATTGCCGCCCCCTATGGCCGCGAGAACCAGACCGTGGCCATCAAGGCTGAGCCTGCCGAGGGATATCAGACTGAGAGCGTGCAGGTGAACGGCCAGCCCGCTATCCTTCAGGGAGACGGCGTCTATACCTTCCCCATGCCCGCCGGCGACGCCCAGGTAGTGGTGAGCTTTGCCCAGAGCTCGGGGGAGCAGGGCTTTACTGACGTGAGCCCCAACTCCTGGTACTACAGCGCGGTGGAGTTCGTCTCTCAGCGGGGCATTATGACCGGCGTGGGGCCGGGACGCTTTGACCCCACGGGCGCCACCAGCCGGGGCATGATCGCCACCATTCTCTACCAGCTGGAGGGCAAGCCTGCTGTCAGCGGAGAGTCGGTGTTTACCGACGTCCCCGATGGCAAATGGTACAGCAACGCCATCAAGTGGGCCAACCAGCAGGGCATTGTGGCGGGCTTCGACGACCGCAGCTACCGGCCCAACAAGGGCATCACCCGCCAGGAGCTGGCGTTGATTCTCTACAAATACGCGTCCTACAAGGGCTATGACACCACCGCGGAGGGGAACCTGGACAAGTTCGCCGACAGCGGGAATGTGTCGGGCTTTGCCCGCAAGGCCATGCGCTGGGCTGTGGGCAGCGGCCTGATTGGCGGCAATGAGAAGAACCAGCTGAATCCCAAGGGCGGTGCGCAGCGCGCCCAGGCAGCGGTGATCTTCCGTGCCTTTTTGCAGGACAAATTGAGCTGAAACAGGAGCAGGGCCCCCAAAGAGGGAGCCCTGCTCTTTTGTTGTCAGACCGCCTCTGCCCGCAAAGGCTGGGGCAATAAACAGGCGCGGCGGACAGACCAGACGGAAGCAGGAGAAGGGCCCCGGCAGGAGCCCTTCTCTTTTTGCGGCCAAAAGGCGTTGCTCTGTCAGAGCCTTTCCCGTGTCAGCAGCCATAGCACGCCCAAGGTCAAAAATAGCCGCAAGGCCGCCTGGTGCCCCAGCAAAATCCAGAAAACCATCGCCTGTAAGCTCATTCCCACAGCAGCTTCCCCCTTTTTTGCTTTCGAGTATACAACATTTGTGGTCATTTGTCAACAAATGTGTTCATAACCTTCTTCTGGGTACACTATAGTAAAGGTCGCTATAGTAGAATCTGCCGGAGGGCCGGAGCCCGGCCCCGCCGCAGAACAAGGAGGAAAATGAGAATGAGCGCAGCACAGCTTGACCCCCGGCTGGTGGGAGAGGTGATTGCCAGCTTCCGCCGGAAAAAAGGGCTGACCCAGGAGGTGCTCAGCGGTTTGGCGGACCTGGGGCGCACCCACCTGAGCGCCATTGAGCACGGAGAGCGCAAGCCCACCCTGGAGACCCTGTACCGGCTCAGCGGGGCGTTGGAAGTACCCATGTGGGTGATTGTCAAGAAGATCGAGGAGGAGCTGGAAGCGCGGGGCTGACAGCCAGGGCCTGGGGCGCAGATGCGCTTCAGGCCCCTGCCACTCTATCAGGGCCTTCCGCCCCGCAAACTAACAGAGCCCGCCCTCTGTCACGCCGGTCGTCAAGACTTGGGGGAGCTGTGGCGGCCTGCCAATGGTTCCCGCCCGAGGCTGACAGAAGAGGCCTGCCGCCTCGCTTTCAGCTAACCCGTTGGGCGGTTCTTGCCCTGCTGGGCCCCACCATTCTATCAGGATTTTTTTCAGCCCCCATAAACTGACAGAATCAAGCCCCCCGCCCGTCCTATAATAAAAGCCACGGGGTACAAGACCCGGGAGAGGAGGCGGGCCATGACTGTCTACGCCGACGTCCTGGTGATCGTGAATCTGTACATAGACTTCATTCTGCTTCACGCGGTGCAAAGCTTTTTGCGGCTGCAGGCCGGAAACGGCAGGCTGGTGCTGGGGGCCCTGGCCGGGGCCCTGTGCGGGCTCAGCGGCCTGCTGCCAGCGCCGGGGTGGCTCTCGCCCCTGCTGGGGGGACTGTGCTCCCTGGCGGCGGTGGGGGCGGCCTTTGCGCCGGTGCGGCCGGGGCTGTTTCTCCGGTGCTGGCTGTGCACCTGGCTGGCAAGCTTTTTGCTGGCAGGGTTTTTGCTGTTCATCGCCCAGTTCGCCCCGCCGGGGTATCTGGGCGTGGTAGGCGGGGCGGTTTACCTGAACCTGTCTCTGCCGGCGCTGTTTGTGGGCACATGCCTTGCCTATCTGGCGTTGTGGCTGTTCCGGCGGGCTTTTCCCCGGGAGGCCTCTCCCCTGCCGGCCAGGCTGGTTATAAGCAGCAGCGCGGGAGAGGCCACGGTGTTTGCCAAAGCCGACACAGGCTGCGCCCTGCGGGAGCCCTTCTCCGGCCTGCCGGTGGTGCTGTGTCAGGCCAGCGCCCTAGGGGACGCGGCGCCTGCCGCTGCTGTGGACTATCTGCAGGGCCGCACCCCCGGCGAGGCCCTGCGCCTGGTCCCCTTTGAGAGCATCGGGGGCCGGGGCCTGCTGCCCTGCTTCCGGCCCAAAAAAGTCACCGAGGCCCGCACCGGCCGGACGCTGGACTGCTATGTGGCAGTTACCAACACCCCCCTCTCCCCAGGGCAGTTCGCCGCGCTGTACAATCCCGAGCTGTTCCCCCCATCAACCTAAGGAGGCTGCGCTATGCTGACGACATTTCTATCTTCCCTGATCACCTGGGGCGGCATTTTGCTGCGCCGGTTCTTCCCCTTCTGGGGCGCTGCGCCCTGTCACTACATCAACGGCCCCGACACCCTGCCCGCTCCCCTGAGCAAGGAGGAGGAGGCGCAGGTCATGGAGAATATCAAAAACAACGTGCCCGGGGCCCGGGAGCCCCTGATCACCCACAACCTGCGGCTGGTGGTGTACATTGCCAAAAAGTTTGAGAGCCCGGGGGCCAGCGTGGAGGACCTGATCTCGATTGGCACCATTGGGCTCATCAAGGCTGTGAACACCTTCCGGGTGGAGAAGAACATCAAGCTGGCCACCTATGCCTCCCGGTGTATTGAAAACGAGATTTTAATGCATCTGCGCAAAAGCTCCCAGCTGCGCAATGAAATCTCCATCGACGACCCGCTGAATGTGGACTGGGACGGCAACGAGCTGCTGCTCTCGGACCTGCTGGGCAGCGAGCCGGACGCAGTGAACCGGGACATTGAGCAGGAGGCGGAGCGGGATATGCTGCTCAGCGCGGTCAGCCGGCTTTCGCCCCGGGAGAAGACCATTATGCAGCTGCGGTTCGGGCTGGAATCCACCAAGGAGCACACCCAGAAGGAGGTGGCGGACCAGCTGGGGATATCCCAGTCGTACATATCCCGGTTAGAGAAGCGGATCATCACCCGGCTGCGGAAGGACCTGGAAAAGGCGGGATAACACGAGCCAGCCAAAGGCAGGCAAAAAATCACGGGGTCCTCTGGGCCAAGCTTAAGTCAGAGGCCGCAGGTTCGCTCCTGTAGGGAGAGGCAAAAGGAGATGAGCCGGTATTTTCCCCAGCGGGCGCAGACGCAGGGGCTTGGCGGCTCCCCCCTTGCGGAGCAAGGGGGCCAGCGTCCCGTTTGCTGCGGGTAAAGACAGAGAAAAAAGCCGGCCTTTCGGTCAAAAGAAGCAGAATGCCTCCCCTCCCAAGCCTAAGCGTCAGGCTGGAAGGGGAGGCTTTCTGCTATGCAGTTCCTACTCTGAACTCAAAAACACCCCTCAAAACTCATAGCTCCCCGGGGCCAGCGTCTCCCGCCGGCCATCCGGAAGGATCAGCTCGGCCTCGCAGTCAAAGGGCACGGTGACGGCGTAGCGAAGGGCCTCCCCGTCATACTGCCAGCCCACCTGGTACAGCCCGGCGGCAGTGTCCATGCGCATCTTTACCCAGCGGACCCGAGGGTCGGGCATGGGACGGATGACCGCCCGCTTGTAGCCCGGAGCCTCCTCGCAGGGGTTGAAGCCCACCAGGTTCCGGTACATCCAGTCCACAATGGAGCCGTAGGCATAGTGATTGAGACTGTTCATCCCCGTGCCGCTGATGGAGCCGTCCGGCAAGAGAGAATTCCAACGCTCCCACACCGTGGTGGCCCCCAGCTTGACCTCGTTGAGCCAGCTGGGGTAGTCCTTCTGCAAGAACAGCGTGTAGGCAACCTCATTGGCCCCGCTGTCCGACAGGGCCCGGCACAGGAAGGGCGTGCCGCAGAAGCCTGTGTCCAGGTGCCAGTTTTTGGCCGCAAGACGGGCCTTCAGCTGATCCAGCACCTTCTCTCTCCCGCCCTCGGGGTAAATGCCAAAGAACAGGCTGAGCACGCAGGCGGTCTGGGTGCCCTCGATTTTAAAGCTGCCGTCCGGGTGGAAATACTCCTGTGCAACCGCCCCCCTGATCTTCTCGCACAGCGCCTCATACTCCGCCGCGTCCTGGTCATACCCCAGGGCTCTTGCCGCTTTGGCTGTCAGCTGTGTGGAGTAGAAATAGAAGCAGCTGGCCGTATATTGCAGGTCCGTGGCCCCAAAGGGGTTTTCCGCGTCCTTGGGATCAGGCCTGTCCAGGGCCAGCCAGTCCCCCAGCTGGTTCCCCCGCAGCCACAGGCCCCGGCCTCCGTCCGCCTGGTCGTCCTGGCGCATCCGCTCCACCCAGTCCCGCATAACCGGGTACTCGGCCCGCAGCAGATGGATGTCGCCGTAGTTTTCGTAGACAGCCCAGGGCATCATGGTGGCCACGTCGCTCCAAATGGCGCAGCCCTTGTGGTTGTTTTTCTCAAAGGAGATATTGTCCTCCATCACCTGCCGGATAAAGGCCTCCCGCTCCTCCGCCGGCCGGGCCTCAATGGCCGCAGCCAGGTCCGGGTATTTGGCCAGGGCGGCGGCAAGGCCCTCCTGGTCCCCGGGCTGCAGGCGGATGAAGTCCGCCGGGTCAATATCAAAGTCAAAGGTACGGACTGCCGCAGCGTTGGGGGCGGGCACATACATGGGCACCGCGCCCTTGTGATACTGCTGCTCCTCCCGCACATTCTCTATAAAGTGGTGGAAAAAGGCAGGCATGTAAATATTTTTACAGGCTGTGGCGCTGATAATGGCCGCGTCCCCGGTCCAGCCCAGACGCTCGTCCCGCTGGGGACAGTCTGTGGGCAGGTCCAGGAAGTTGTCGAACTGGCCCCACATGGCGTTCTGGAACAGCCGGTTCACCAGAGGATTATCGGTCTCAATCCAGCCGATGGGGTCAATGTCCGAGCGGATGTGGCAGGCGGTGAAGTCTCCAGGGCGGACGTCCTCCACGCCCTCCACCTTGACAAAGCGGAAGCCGTAGAAGGTGAAGCGGGGCCGCACCCGCCGGGGCCTGCCGTCGGAAACATAAATGTACTCGGCCTTGGCTGTGCGCAGATTGTCCCGATAAAAGCAGCCGTTCTGCATCACCTCGCCATAGCTGAGCTTCACTGTCTGTCCGGCAGGGGCGTTCACCTGAAACTCCACCCAGCCGGTCATGTTCTGGCCAAAGTCCAGCACAATTTCATCCTTGGGGGTGCGGATCACCTCCACTGGGGCAAACTCCTGCTTCTTCACGATTTTCGGGCCCCGCCGGGGGACCAGGGGCGTGGCTTCCTCCCGGAGGACCACCCCAAAGGCCTGGGCCTGGCAGCCGGGCTCTGACCAGCCGGGCGTCTGGAGGTTGGCGTCAAAATGCTCGCCGTCGTAAATATTGCTGAAGGTGACCGGAGAGGGCCGGCTGACCCAGCTGCCGTCGGTGCCCACCAGGGTCTCCGTGCCGTCCTCCATTGTCACCCGCAGCTCGCAGATGGCCTGCATGGTGTCGCCGTACAAATCATGGTAGCGGCTGAAGACAATGTCCCCCTTGTACCAGCCCGGCCCCAGAGCCAGGCCCAGGGTGTTCTCTCCAGAGCGCAGCAGGTCCGTCACGTCAAAGGTCTGATATTCCAGGGCAAAGCCATAGCAGTGAAAGCCCGGCAGCAGGTATTCGTCCCCCGCCTTTTTCCCGTTGACCTCCAGCTCGTAGATGCCCAGGCCGCACACATAGGCCCGGGCGCTGGCAATGGGGCCGGAGAGGGTAAAGTCCTTGGAGAGCAGGGGCTGGCGCTCCTTGTCCGCAAAGACAGGAGCCGCCGGGTCCGCGGCAATCCACTGAGCCTGCCAGGGCTCGTCCTGCTTGGGGGTCTCAAACCAGGAGGAGGCCTGGGCGCTGCCGCCCTCGTCCCCCCACACGGTGACGGTCCAATCATAGCGGGTGCGGGGATTCAGCTCCACCGGGGCCTCAAAGCCCAGAGAGGAGAGGTCCTCCCGCCGGCCGGAGTCGAACACAGGCCTGCCCCCCGCCGAAACGGTGATTTGGGCGGCAGCCTGCTTCTTGTCCCCGGCCTCCTCCACGGTCCATGAGAAAACCGGGCGGGTCATTTCCAGGCCCAAAGGGGCCGTCAGGTGATTGGTGCGCAGATGAGTAAGCTTCATGGTGGTTTCCTTTCTGATAAAGACTGATAGAGCGTTTATACATTATACACCAAAACTTTCCAAAAAGATAGATCCATTTACAAAAAAGCCCCATTTCATTTGACAAAAAGCCGGGCAGCAGACAGGGACCGCCGGGTTGGGAAAATTTTTGCAAAAAAATTTGGACGACCCCCTTGACATTTGCGGAAAATTTGGTATAATGTTCATTGTCCCCGGCAGGAAGCTATCACAAGGGGAGCATGAAGCGGTATTGTGTAATGGTAGCACAGCAGACTCTGACTCTGTTTGTCTGGGTTCAAATCCTGGTACCGC
>NZ_JBQISV010000045.1:0-16663 GCF_056800975.1 Acutalibacter sp. | reverse complement strand
CTTGTGCTACAATGAGCCTGAGATTCCCGCGCCCTGGCGTGGGGAAATTCCAGAAGGTTTTGTGCCGCCAGGACAGGCGGCACTTTTCATTCTTTCCAGAAAGGAACGAGAGGAATGGTACATCAATATCAGCTGGCAGGCTACAATATTGTGCTGGACACCTGTTCTGGGGCGATTCATGTGGTGGATGAAGCGGCCTATGACATGATCGGACTTTATAAGGAGAAGCCCCGGGCAGAAATCGTTGCCCTGATTATGGAGAAATACGCGGACCGGCCTGAGCTCACCCAGGAGGAGGTGGAGGCCTGCCTGGACGCCATCGGTGAGCTGGAAAAAGGCGGTCAGCTGTTTACGCCGGACAGCTTTCAGCCTATGGCCGGAGAGTTCAAGGCCCGCAGCGGCAATGTGGTCAAGGCCCTGTGCCTGCATGTGGCCCACACCTGCAACCTGAATTGCTCCTACTGCTTTGCCTCTCAGGGCAAATTTCACGGGGACCGGGCGTTAATGAGCTTTGAGGTGGGCAAGCGGGCTCTGGATTTCCTCATTGAGAACTCCGGCTCCCGCCGGAACCTGGAGGTGGACTTTTTCGGCGGCGAACCGCTGATGAACTGGGAGCTGGTCAAACGCTTGGTAGCCTATGCCCGCTCGGTGGAGAAGCAGGCAGGGAAGAATTTCCGCTTTACCCTTACCACCAACGGCATGCTCATCGACGACGATGTGATCGACTTTGCCAACCGGGAGATGTCCAACGTGGTGCTCAGTCTGGACGGCCGCCGGGAGATTCACGACCGATTTCGGGTGGACTATGCGGGCCGGGGGAGCTTTGACGCCATTGTCCCCAAGTTTCAGAAGCTGGTGCAGGCTCGGGGGGGCAAAAACTACTACATGCGGGGCACCTTTACCCATGCCAACCCGGATTTTCTCAAGGACATCGACGTGATGCTGGACCTGGGCTTTGACCAGCTGAGCATGGAGCCGGTGGTCTGCGCTGCCGATGACCCCTCTGCCCTGACTGAGGAGGACAAGCCCATTGTCATGGAGCAGTATGAGGAGCTGGCCGCAAAGCTGCTGGCCCGCCGCAAGGCAGGCAAGCCCTTCACCTTCTACCACTACATGATCGACCTGGAAGACGGGCCCTGCATTTACAAGCGTATCTCCGGCTGCGGCTCGGGCACCGAGTACATGGCCGTCACCCCCTGGGGCGACCTGTACCCCTGCCACCAGTTTGTGGGGGAGGAAAAATTCCGGCTGGGCTCGGTGTTTGAGGGAGTGACCAACCCTGCCCTGCAGGAGGAGTTTCGAGGCTGCAACGTGTATGCCCGCCCTGAGTGCGCCGACTGCTGGGCCAAGCTCTACTGCTCCGGAGGCTGCGCCGCCAACGCCTACCATGCCTCGGGAAGCATCAGCGGCGTGTACCCATACGGCTGCGACCTGTTCCGGAAACGGATGGAGTGTGCGATCATGCTCAAAGCCGCGGAAGCGGATTTGGAAGCTGCGGAAGCAGATTTAGACGCCGCTGGGACAGCACAGAGCCAGTCATGAACACCCCCATTTGCGACTTTGTGGACCGGTATGCTGCCAGTGCTCCGGTCCGGCTGCATATGCCTGGCCATAAGGGAACAGGCCCCTTGGGCTGCGAGAGCCGGGACCTGACAGAGCTAGACGGCGCGGATGACCTCTATCATCCCAGCGGCGTCATCCGGGAGAGCGAGAGGAACGCCGCCTCTCTGTTCGGCACAGGGGAGACCCTCTATTCCACCGAGGGCTCCTCCCAGTGCATTCGGGCCATGCTCTATCTGGCGGTGCTGACCTTTCAGGAAAAGCACCCCGGCGAGAGGCCGGCGGTCCTGGCGGGGCGCAACGCCCACAAGGCCTTTCTCACTGCTGCGGCTTTGCTGGACTTTGATATTGTCTGGCTATGCCCGGAGAACCGGGAGTACAGCCTGTGCCAGTGTGACTTTGGCAGAGAACAGCTGGAGACGCTGCTGCGGCAAACGCCTCATGCTGCCGCTGTGTACCTCACCAGCCCCGACTATCTGGGCCATACTGCCGCTGTAGCCCCGTTGGCGGCGGTTGCCCGTCAGTGGGGAGTCCCCCTTTTGGTGGACAATGCCCACGGGGCTTATCTGAGCTTTCTCAGTCCCTCCCGGCACCCCATCGCCCAGGGGGCGGACCTGTGCTGTGACAGCGCCCACAAGACTCTGCCGGTACTCACCGGCGGGGCATACCTTCATCTGGCAGCGGAAGCCCCGACCGAGTTTTTCTCTCATGCCCGGGAGGCTATGGCCCTGTTCGGCTCTACCAGCCCCTCTTACCTGATTTTGCAGTCCCTGGACCAAGCCAACCGGGCTCTTGCCGGGGACTATCCCCAGCGTCTGGCAGAGGCAGTCTGCCAATTAGACGGCCTTAAACGCCGTCTCGGGCGGCAGGGGTGGGGCTTTACCGGGGATGAGCCCTTGAAGCTTACGCTGGATACAAGGTCCTTTGGCTATACCGGCGGGGAATTGGCGGCGTTGCTGAAAAAGCGTCGGGTTTACTGTGAGTACGCTGACCCAGACTATCTGGTGCTGATGCCAGGGCCGGGGAATCTGCCGGCCCTGGACGCTTTGGAGAAGGCTTTTGCCGGGATAGAGAAGCGTCCTGCCCTTCCCCCGCCGGAGCTGCCCCCATTTCGCCGGCCAGAACGCCGGATGTCTCTGCGCCAGGCTCTGTTTCTGCCCAGTCAGCCGGTGCCAGTCCAGGAGGCTGTGGGACGGACCGCGGCCTCTCTGGCGGTGTCCTGCCCCCCGGCGGTGTGCCCTGTGGCCCCGGGAGAGGTGGTATCGGAGGAAGCTGTGCAGGTCTGCCAGTATTATGGTATAGAGAAGTTGTCCGTGCTTAAAGCGTTCTAGCATTTGTGTTTCAATAGCGTTAAATGCACAGGTGGGGGTGCACGGCCCTACATTCAGTTGCATAACACTGACACACAGAAGGAAAAACTTCCGGCAAAGCGGTCCTTAGCCCAGTCAAAATAAACTGATTGACAAAAGAGCTTCCCCCAGGTTCTGTGCCTGAGGGAAGCTCTTTTCAGACATCTGGCTTCAGCTTTCTGCCAACATCATGTTCATTTTCATGTACTGCTCATGAACCAGAGAGGGGAGCTGATCCTCCTGTCCGGGGGCGCAGTTCCGCACAACTTCAAGCATGCAATGGTCCAGGGGTATGTTGAACTTTACCACGCTGATCTGCTCCCGCAGCTCACAGTAGGCCTGAAAGTTGGCCGCGCTCATGGACTGTCCGTGCTGGGGGGCGTCCTGGGAATACAGCTCACTGTGCACCGGCAGAGCGTGAAGATGAGCATAGAGCGGCTGATTCCCCTGGGTAGACTTGTCCAGCAGCCGGTCCAGTACCCTAAATGCCTGCTGGGGGTATGGGGTGTTGCGGTTGATTGCCGCCATGCTGCTGACGCCAGCCGTGCACCCGCCGGTGGTATTGTACTCGCCCAGCATCCAGTATTCCGGCGCGTCATCATCCAGGGGGACAGAGCTGCTGTCTAACGCAGTAATATGGCCGTCTGTTATCTGGGCGAATACATAGGGGGCGGGAGTCTCCTCTTGAGAGAGGCTCCCCTGGTCACGGTAACGGCGGAAGTAGTCCAGCATATCCTCCTCCGAAATGGAGAGCTTGTCGTTCTTATAGTCCGCCACGTCGCCCATAATGCTGTACACCCGGGTGTTTTGAGCCAGCATCCTGGCCGTGGGGTCGCTGCTGGCTGCCAGGTCGTCCCAGGTAGGGGAAAGGTCAAAGGAGGGGGTGTAGGCATCCTTCTCCAACAGAATGATCCACATATCATAGGCCAAGGGCAGCACCTGTTGGCCCTCGTCATTACGGCCCGCCTCCATGATGTTGGGGAGCAGCTTGTCCCACTCCATATATTCGGCATTTTCTATGTACTCATCCAGGGGCAGAAAAATACGGTTCTCCATGGCCTGACGGGGGAAGGGGAACAGCCCGGTAGCCTCGTCTCCCATGGCAGTATAAGTAAAAGGTGAATAGCAGGCGCAGAGAAACACATCCGGCCCCTTGCCTGCCAGAATCTCTGTGCGGATGCGGGTCAGCTCTGTCTTCCGGTTGGGGCTGTCCCCCTTGGGAAGGCTTTCCAGGAGGAGAGTGAACTCCGAGCCGTTGCCGGGAACAGAGTCAAGAAAGGCCTGAGACTCCTGGCTGTTGACGCTGGGAAAGTCGACACAAACGCGCAGCACGGGGAGCTCTGCGGACTCCTCGGCGCCGGTGCTGGCAGGGTCCTTCTGAGATGCCTCTGACTGGGCCGGAGCAGGGCTGGAACAGCTGGTGAAGACCGCAAGGACAAGGGCGAGAGATAAGACGATAGAAAACCACTTTTTCATAGTATCTCAACCACCTTTCGTAAAAATTATACTACAGAATTGTGTATTTGTAAATGGTTTTTTAAAAAAGAGCACAAAAAGATATGGCTGTACCAGTACCTCTGTCGAAATGTGGTAGCTTCTGGAGGGGCAAAAGGCTAGTCCCTGAGCCTTATTCCCAGCAGCCGCCACAAGCTGCGGCCACACACTTTCCCTTTCGCTTACACCAGCGTTCCCCGGGAAGACAGTCCAGCGCTTGCGCTGGTTCATAAAGTTTTTACAAATATTGTATTGACTTTTTCTGACCATAGTGGTACATTATAGATACAGTTTAGCACTCGATGGTTATGAGTGCTAAAACCCGCCCGGAAGGGCAGAAGGGAAGGCGGTCCTATGGAGCTTACCCTGCGAAGAAAAAGAATACTGGCCTCAGTGGTCACTGGCTATATTCAACATGGAGAGCCGGTGGGCAGCAAGGCCATTGCAGAGGAGATCGGCGTCTCCTCTGCCACAGTACGCAACGAGATGGCCAGCCTGACCGAGCTGGGCCTGCTGGAACAGCCCCATACCTCGGCAGGCCGGGTGCCCTCTCAGCGGGGCTACCGGGAATATGTGGACCGGCTGATGCAGGTGCCGGAGCTGACTCCCGCCCAGCGGCAGGGAATCGACGCCCGGCTGGCCCCGGGCCAGTATGACCCGGAGCAGCTGCTTCTGCGGGCAGTGCAGCTGGCCGCAGGCATCAGCCGGTGCATTGCCGCCGTTACCACGCCGGGAGGGCCCGGCTCCCGAATCAAGGCGGTGCAGCTGGTGCAGACCAGCCGCCGCACGGCCATGCTGCTGGTGATGAGCTCTGCCGGCACCATGAAAAGCCGGGTGTTTCGCTGCGACTACGATTTGACCAATGACATTCTCCGGGTGTTCTTCCGGGTGTTCAACGAAAGAGTCACCGGGAAAATGGTCTCGGAGATCACCCCGGCCTTTTTGCAGAGCCTGGGGGCCTCTCTGGGAGAGCTGTACGCGATGATCGGCGCACCCCTGCGGGCTTTGCTCGAGGCCGCCGACGACACGGCCCGGACCGACACCCTGCTGAGCGGACAGATGAACCTGCTCCTCTATCAGGAGCTGGGAGCTGCGGAGGCCCGTCGGGTCCTGAACTTTCTGGAACGGCGGCAGGAGCTCTCCGGTCTGCTGGCCCAAAAGCCCGGCCGGGTGACTGTGCTGATTGGTCAGGAGTGCGGCTGGCCGGAGCTGGAAGGCGTGTCCCTTTTGACCGCCCGCTACCATGTGGACGGTCAGGACGCGGGAGCGATTGCGACGGTGGGGCCGGTACGGATGGATTACCCCGGGGTTACGGCAGTGCTCAGCTACCTGGCGGAGCAGATCAGTCTTCAGCTGACCGCCCTGGCCCGGGAGGAATAAACAGAATGGAAAAAGGTTCGTTCTCTTAAAAATATGAACGCAGAAAGGAGCCGGAAGCATGAAGGACAAGGAGAAGAAGCCCCCTGAGGCGGAGGTCCCGCCGGAACAGGAGGCAGAGCCCCAGGAGGAGCGGGAGCCGGGAAATGAGCTGGAAAAGCTCCAAGCGGAGCTGGCCGGACAGAAGGAGCAGTATCTGCGGGTGCTGGCGGAGTATGACAATTTTCGCAAGCGCACGGCAGGGGAGAAGACAGCTATTTACAATAACGCGGTGGCTGACACTGTGCAGGCCATTCTGCCCATTGCCGACAATATCGGCCTGGCCCTGGGGCAGGAAAATGCCTCGGGTGAGGACATGCGCAAGGGTGTGGAGATGATTGAGGCCCAGATAGAGAGCGCCTTTGAAAAGCTTGGCGTTGCACCGGTAGGAGCGGTGGGGGAGGCCTTTGACCCCAACCTGCACAACGCCGTAGCCCATATTGAGGATGAGGCGCTGGGGGAGAATGTGATTTCCGCTGTGTTCCAAAAGGGCTACACTTTGGGCGACCGGGTAGTCCGCCACGCTATGGTGCAGGTTGCCAACTGACAGGAGGCGCAGCCAATGGGCAGGTCATTTGCAGAAATGCAGGAAATGTACCGGGAGGTTGTCCGCCGCTTTGGCAAAATTGAGGGGAAGCCCTGGCAGGCCTCCGGGGCTATGATTGAGCTGACCAAGCAGACCGGCGAGCTGGCAAAGCAGGTCATGCTGAAAGAGAACTACTATGCCTGGAATGGAGATGAGGCGGAGATCGACCAACAGCTGGGCAATGAGATGGCGGACGTGATTGCTCAGGTCATGCGTTTGGCAGACCATTACCAGATTGATCTGGAACAGGCGTTTCTGGATGCCAGAGAAGACGAGGACGCCTACTTGAGGTCCCGGGGCGTATAAAAGTGTTAGGTAATAGAAGTGAAATAGATAATTCAATAATTAAGAGAGGTAATCTACTATGGCAAAAATGATAGGTATTGATTTGGGCACAACAAACTCCTGCGTGGCGGTCATCGAGGGCGGCGAGCCGGTGGTTATCGCCAATGCCGAGGGAGCCCGTACCACTCCCTCTGTGGTGGCGTTCAGCAAAACCGGCGAGCGCATGGTGGGCCAGGTGGCAAAGCGTCAGGCTATCACCAACCCGGACCGCACAGTCTCCTCGATCAAGCGGGAGATGGGCAGCGCCTATAAGGTGAGCGTTGACGACAAGAGCTTTACTCCTCAGGAAATCAGCGCCATGATTCTGCAGAAGCTGAAGGCGGATGCCGAGGCCTATCTGGGCGAGCCTGTGGCCAGCGCAGTGATTACAGTGCCCGCTTACTTCACCGATTCTCAGCGTCAGGCCACCAAGGACGCGGGCAGGATTGCCGGCCTGGAGGTCAAGCGCATTATCAACGAGCCCACCGCCGCCGCGCTCTCTTACGGCGTTGACAAGGACAATGACCAGAAGGTGATGGTGTACGACCTGGGCGGCGGCACCTTTGACGTGTCCATTATTGAGATGGGCGACGGCGTGCAGGAGGTGCTTGCTACTGCCGGCAACAACCGCTTGGGCGGCGACGATTTTGACCAGCGGGTCATCGACTGGATTGTAGGCGGCTTCAAGGTGGAGCAGGGCATTGACCTCTCCGGCGATAGGATGGCCATGCAGCGCATCAAGGAGGCTGCGGAGAAGGCTAAGATTGAGCTCTCCGGCGTGACCAGCGCGGCCATCAACCTGCCCTTTATCACCGCCGACGCCACTGGCCCCAAGCATCTGGACATGACCCTGAGCCGGGCCAAGTTCAACGAGCTCACTGCCGACCTGGTGGAAAAGACCATGGGCCCTGTGCGCCAGGCTCTTCAGGACAGCGGTCTGTCCATTGGGGAGATCAGCAAGGTGCTGCTGGTGGGCGGCTCCTCCCGCATTCCTGCCGTGCAGGACGCGGTGAAGAACTTTATTGGAAAAGAGCCCTTCAAGGGCATCAACCCGGACGAGTGCGTGGCTATGGGCGCGGCCATTCAGGCGGGTGTGCTGAATAACGAGGTCCAGGGTCTGCTGCTGCTGGACGTGACGCCTCTGAGCCTGGGCGTGGAGACCATGGGCGGCGTTATGACCAAGATCATTGACCGCAACACCACCATCCCCACCAAAAAGAGCCAGATATTCTCTACAGCCGCTGACAGCCAGACCCAGGTAGAGGTCTACGTGCTGCAGGGCGAGCGGGAGTTTGCCCGGGACAATAAGCAGCTGGGCCTGTTCAAGCTGGACGGTATTGCCCCCGCTCCCCGGGGCATCCCTCAGATCGAGGTCACCTTTGACATTGACGCCAACGGCATCGTCAATGTCTCTGCCAAGGACCTGGGCACCGGCAAGGAGCAGCATATCACCATCAGCTCCAGCTCCAACATGAGCAAGGAGGACATTGACAAGGCGGTAAAGGCTGCCGAGCAGTTTGCCGAGGAGGACAAAAAGCGCAGGGAAGAGGTGGATGTGAAAAACAACGCGGAGAACCTGTGCTACTCTGCGGAGAAGCTGCTGGCAGACAGCGGCGACAAGCTGCAGGAGGCAGATAAGAACGAGATCAACGTGAAGGTAGCGGCGCTGCGGGATAAGCTGCAGAACGGCTCGGTGGAGGAGCTGAAGACGGGCATGGATGAGCTGCAAAAGGCAGTGTATGCGGTCAGCGAAAAGCTCTACCAGCAGGCAGCCCCCCAGCAGGGTCCTGAGGGCCCCCAGAACCCCGGCGCTCCCGGTGATGGCGGGAACGGCGGCGACGGCAATGTCTACGACGCAGACTTCAAAGACGTAAACTAAGGCCCGGCGGGGTTTCAGGAGTTGATTTGAGTGGCAGACAAAAGAGACTACTATGAGGTGCTGGGCATTGGCAAGTCCGCCTCAGAGGATGAGATCAAAAAGGCCTACCGCCAGCTGGCGAAAAAGTACCACCCGGACCTGAACCCCGACGACAAGGCCGCTGAGGCCAAGTTCAAGGAGGTCAACGAGGCCTACGAGGTGCTCTCAGACGGCGACAAGCGGGCCCGCTACGACCAGTTCGGCCATGCGGGAGTTGATCCCAACTTTGGCGGCGGGGCAGGGGGGGGCAACCCTTTCCAGGGGGCCGGCTTCGATATTGGAGACATCTTCGACAGCTTTTTTGGGGGCGGCTTTGGGGGCGGCAGAAGACAGAACCCCAACGCGCCCCGGCAGGGCAGCGATGTTCAGGCCAATATTGCCATCAGCTTTGAGGAGGCGGCCAAGGGCTGCAAGCAGACGGTGGAGTACCAGCAGATCGAGCAGTGCGAGGATTGCCACGGCACCGGCGCGGCAGAGAGCACCAGCCCCAAAACCTGCCCCAACTGTAACGGAACCGGGCAGGTGCGGGTCAGCCAGCGCACCCCCTTTGGGGTCATGCAGTCCAACCACACCTGCGACCGCTGCCGGGGCACAGGCAAAATCATTGAAAAGCCCTGCCGCACCTGCGATGGCAAGGGCCGGGTCCGGCGGCGGAAGACCATTGAGGTCACCGTGCCCGCGGGGATCAGCGATGAGCAGATTCTCAACGTCAGCGGCAAGGGCAATGCCGGCAGCAACGGCGGGCCCAACGGCGACCTGCATGTATATGTTTCGGTCCGTCCCCATCCTGTTTTTCAGCGCAGGGGCAACGACGTCTGGTGCGAGATGCCCATTACCTTCACCCAGGCGGCCTTGGGCGCGGATGTGGAGGTGCCCACTCTGGACGGCAGGGTCAGCTACCACGTCCATGAGGGCGCCCAGCCCGGGGACGTATTCCGGCTGAAGGGGAAGGGGATACAGAATCTCCACAACCCCCGGATGCGGGGCGACCAGTATGTTCAGGTGACAGTGGAGGTGCCCAAAAATCTGAACAAGCGTCAGAAGGAGATTCTGGCCGAGCTGGACAACAACACGGATGACAAGAATTATCAGAAACGCAAAAGCTTCTTCTCCAAGCTGAAGGATATGTTTGGAGACTGAAAATAAGAGAACGCCCCCTGTCCACAGCATAGGACAGGGGGCGTTCTCTTATGGTTCTGTTTTGGGAGGAATGGAAAAAGAGCGGCGGCATATATATAATTGACGCGGTTGGAAAGAAACGCCCCTTTTCAAATATGCGTTAACAATATGTACCCGGTCACAAACGAATCTTTATCCACTGCCCCTTGCGGAAACGGATGGAAGTGAGGATGAACCGCAGCACCTGGTCGCAGAAGGTGCCCAGCCATGCGCCGATAAGCCCAATGCCCAAGGGATAGCACAGCAGCCAGCTCATGCCGGGACGAATGCAGGTGACGCTGATCAGAGACACCAGCGCGGTGAATCTGGTATCGCCCGCGCCCCGCAGACAGCCAAAGAGTACCACCTGCTCAATCTGAAAGAACAGGGTGATACTGAGGATGCGCATGATGACAGAGCCATATTCCAGAATGGGAGCCTCCTGGGAGAACAGCATGAAAATCTGCTTACCAAACAGGAAGTAGACTGTTGCCACCAGAAAGGCACAGATCAGTCCCAGCTTCTGGCATACATTGCCGTAGAGCTTTGCCATGTCCGGCCGCTTGCGCCCCAGGCTCTGGCCGATCAGCGTCACCGAGGCCACCGAGAGCCCATCCCCAAAGGAGAAGGACATGCTCATCATGTTCATGCCAATCTGATGGGCGGCCATCTCTGTGGTGCCCAGATGGGCCACTGTCATGGCAAACAGCAGAAAGCCCACCCGCAGGCAGAGCTGCTCTACAAAGGCGCTGGAGCCCACATTCAGCAGAGACCGGACGCTGGTCCGGTCTGCGACCCAGCCCTTGACTGCCCGCAGGTTGATAAAGCCGTCCCGGCGCAGAACAGAGGCAATGCTGAGGCAGCAGGCGCAAACCGTGCCAATCACTGTGGCCAGCGCCGCACCCCGCACCCCAAGAGCAGGAAAGCCGAAATTGCCCCCAATGAGCAGATAGTTGAAGATCACGTTGACTGTATTGGAGATGACATTGGTGAGCATGGCAATGCGGGTGTTGCCCGCCCCCCGCTGGGCGGCGTTGAGCATCAGCGACACCGTGGAGAAGCCCATGCCCCCCATGATGATTTGCAGGTACTCCACCGCGTACTGGTGGGTGTCTGCCTGAGAGCCTACCATGCGGACAATGGGGCTGGCAAATGTCACAAAAATGGTGCTGATCACCAAAGTGAGGCCCAATGTGACCAGCAGCGCCATGCGGACGATGCGGTTGGCGCTCTCCCGGTCATCGGCCCCCTTCCGCCGGGCAACCAGGGCGGAGACAGCCACATTGAGGGACAGGAAGATGGCCAGCCCCAAAAACTTGGCCTGGGTGGTCAGCCCTACCGCCGCAATGGCAAAGGAGCCCAAGGACCCCACCATAATGGTATCTACCATGCCTGCCAAGCACACAAAGAAGGACTCCAGCACTGAGGGCCAGGCCACGCCAAGAGCGTCCCGCACAATACGCCCGCTGGGGGGGACGTCGCCCAACTCCATGCCCTTGCACACCTTTTGGGGGTTTACAAACTGCAATTTTCCCACACTCCTCACAAAATTAGTTGTTAATGCAATTATTATACACCCCTCCTTCACAAATTGCAAGGGCGAGCGCAATCTGATTCACAGGACAGGGCGCCGGCAAGGCTGCGGGCAGAAGCTTCAGCTGTGGCTAGGGACGTATCCGCAGCTACACACTGTGAGATGCGGCTATGGGCCGGGAGACAGGCCTGCAGGTGAATCATTGTGATTCTGCCAGGTTCTGTCAGCCCGGTTGAGCAGAATTACCGATTTTCTTTCTCAAATTATCGATAAATAGTTATCGATAACGATTGTGCAGATATCAAAATTTTCTATTTGCAAATAAGCTCGAAAAATGCTACAATGAAGCTATAAGTTTCCACCATAACACTCTATTAGGAGGTCAAAATCATGAAAGTAACAGTGTGCATCGGCAGCTCCTGCCATATCAAGGGTTCCCGCCAGGTGGTCGAGCAGCTGCAGCAGCTCGTAGCCGACAACGGCCTGAAGGAGAAGGTGGACCTGGGCGGTACCTTCTGCATGGGCAAGTGCCAGCAGGGCGTGTGCGTCACCGTAGACGACCAGTTCCATTCCGTGTCCCCCGAGACCGTGGAGCAGTTCTTCGAGACCGAGATCAAGGCCAAGGTCTGAGAGCCTGATACCTCTCAAGAAAGGAGACTGGGAGTATGCCGGATTCTTTGCGGCTCAAAAAGTCCAACTGTAAGAACTGCTATAAGTGCATCCGCCATTGTCCCGTAAAGGCCATCCGCTTTTCGGGCAGCCAGGCGCACATCATCAACGACGAGTGTATCCTCTGCGGCGAGTGCTTTGTGGTCTGTCCCCAAAACGCCAAGGAGATTGTAGACGGCATTGAGAAGGCCAAGGTGCTGATGCAGACCGGCGCGCCGGTGATTGTCAGCATGGCGCCCTCCTTTGTGGCCAATTATCCCGGCGTGGGCATCAACGCCATGCGCCGGGCGCTGAAGCAGCTGGGCTTCTTCGATGTGGAGGAGACTGCCCTGGGTGCTACTATGGTCAAAACCGAGTACGACCGCATGTTGAAAGAGGATAAGCGGGATGTGATTATCAGCTCCTGCTGTCATTCCATCAATCTGCTCATTCAGAAGCATTTCCCCGCCGCTTTGGAGTTTTTGGCGGATATCGATTCCCCCATGCTGGCCCACTGCAAGGATATCAAGCGGCGCGTTCCCGAGGCGAAGACCGTTTTCATTGGTCCCTGCGTGGCCAAAAAGGACGAGGCCGAGCGCTATGAGAATATTGTGGACTGCGTCCTCACCTTTGAGGAGCTGACCCGCTGGCTGGACACGGCCGGTGTGAAGCTGGAGCAGGAGCTGGACAGCGAGGAGTGCAGCCGGGCCCGGTTCTTCCCCACCACCGGCGGCATTTTGAAGACCATGGCCCTGGACGCCCCCGGCTATGCCTACCTGGCTCTGGACGGGGCGGAGAACTGCATGAAGGCCCTGCGGGATATTATAGACGGCAAGCTGCACAAGTGCTTTATCGAAATGTCCATCTGTCCCGGCAGCTGCATCGGCGGCCCGGTGATGGAGAACCGCGCCCCGGTGCGGGACTATGTGGCGGTCTCCAACTATGCCGGCGAGCGGGACTTTGAGGTTAAGCAGCCTGAGCCCAGAAGCATGAAGAAGAGCTTCCCCTATCTGGAAATGCAGAGCCCTGCTCCCACCGAGGCGGAGATCAACACGGTGCTCCGCCAGATGGGCAAGTTCAAGCCCTCCCAGGAACTCAACTGCGGCTCCTGCGGCTACAACACCTGCCGGGAAAAGGCCATTGCCGTGTGCCAGGGCAAGGCGGAGATCAGCATGTGTCTGCCCTTCCTCAAGGACAAGGCCGAGAGCTTCTCCGACGCCATTGTCAACAACACCCCCAACGGCTTGATTGTGCTCAACGAGGACCTGGAGGTACAGCAGATCAACAACATGGCCCGCAAGATCATGAACATCCGCTCTGCCTCTGATGTGCTGGGCGAGCCGGTGGTGCGCATTCTGGACCCCACCGTGTTCCTCAATGTACTGAACACCAAGCGGGATGTACATGACCAGCGGGTGTATCTGGCTGAATATAAATGCTATGTGGAACAGACTGTGGTCTACGACCGTGACCTTCACATCCTCATCGGCGTCATGCGCGACATTACAGATGAGCAGCTGGAGCGGGAGAAGAAGGAGGACATCAGCCGCCAGACCGTAGAGGTGGCCGACAAGGTGGTGGATAAGCAGATGCGCATTGTCCAGGAGATTGCCTCTCTGCTGGGCGAAACCGCTGCCGAAACCAAGATCGCACTGACAAAGCTGAAGGAGTCGATCACCGATGAATGATCTCTGCGCGGATATCGGATACAAGAGCATCAACCATTACGGCGAGCAGCTCTGCGGCGACCATGTGGACGTAGTGGAGCAGAGCGACGCCTCCACCATTGTGGTGCTGGCGGACGGCCTGGGCAGCGGCGTCAAAGCCAGCATCCTCTCCACGCTGACTTCAAAGATCATCTCCACCATGATGGCGGAGGGGATGCCATTGGAGGAGTGCGTCTCCGCTGTGGCGGCGACCCTGCCGGTGAGTTCCGAGCACGGCGTGGCCTACTCCACCTTCACCATTATTCATCTGCAAAACAACCAGGTGGCCGAGATCATCCAATACGACAATCCCCATGTGATTCTTCTGCGGGACGGAGCCAACTACGACTACCCCAAGACGGAGATGAACATAGGGGGCAAGCAAATTTTCAAGTCCACTATCCCTTTGAGGGAGAACGATGTGTTTATCGCCATGAGCGACGGCTGTCCCCATGCAGGCATTGGCATTGAGTACAACTTCGGCTGGGCCATTGAGGACATCACCAGCTTTATGGAGACCATTGTGCTGGCGGGCTACACTGCCAAGACCCTCTCTACCATGCTGGTGGACGAGTGCTACAAGCTGTATGGGGGAGAGCCCAAGGACGATGTGACCTCCTGCGTGGTGCGCATCCGCAAGCGGGAGCCCATGAACCTGCTGTTCGGCCCGCCCTCCAACCGGGACGACTGCGACCGGATGATGAGCCTGTTCTTCTCCAAAGAGGGCAAGCATATCATCTGCGGTGGCACCACCTCTACCATCGCGGCCAAGTTCCTGCGCAAGCCCCTGCGCCCCAGCCTGAACTTTGAGGGCTCTGACCTGCCGCCCACTGCCGAGATTGAGGGTGTGGACCTGGTGACTGAGGGCGTGATCACCATTGCTCGGGTGCTGGAATATGCCAAGGACTATTTGAAGGACAACGACCGCTATGAGGACTGGGGCATGAAGCGGGACGGCGCGGCCATGATCAGCCGTTTCCTGTTTGAGGAGGCCACGGATATCAACTTCTATGTGGGCCGGGCCATCAACCCCGCCCACCAGAATCCGGACCTGCCCATCACCTTCAGCATTAAAATGAGCCTTGCCGACGAGCTGGTAGACTGCCTGCGGCAGATGGGCAAGCGTGTCAAGGTGAGCTATTTCTAAACGCAAGCTATTTTTAAGGAGGACCCAAAGTGAGCCAAGTAAAACAGATCAAACGATTCGATACCAAGGTGCAGTACCTGAAATACAAAGTCCTCCGCGAGACGGCCCGCCTGGCCTGGGACGACAAGCTGCTGGAAAATATGGTGGACATCCCCAAAACCATCGTGCCCGGCAAGGAGCCCACCATGCGCTGCTGCGTCTACAAGGAGCGGGCTATTCTGGCCGAGCGGGTGAAGATGGCCATGGGCGGACATGCCGACAACCCCAACATCATTGAGGTTATCGACATAGCCTGCGACGAGTGCCCTGCCGCCGGCTATGAGGTCACCGACTCCTGCCGGGGCTGTCTGGCCCATCGCTGTGAGGATGTATGCCGCCGGGGCGCTATCTCCTTTGACCACAACCATGTGGCGCATATCGACAAGACCAAGTGCGTGGAGTGCGGCCAGTGCGCCAAGGTCTGCCCCTACTCCGCCATTGTGGACCGGAAACGCCCTTGCCAGGTGGCCTGCAAGGTCAAGGCCATTTCGATCACGGAGGACAATGCCGCTGCCATTGATGACAGCAAGTGCATCCAGTGCGGCGCCTGTGTATATCAGTGCCCCTTTGGCGCGATTACTGACAAGTCCTTTATGCTTAATGTGATTGACATGCTGAAAAAGAGCGAGGGCAATACCAAGTACAAGGTTTACGCGGTGGTGGCCCCCTCCATTTCCAGCCAGTTCGTCTACGCCAACCTGGGCCAGGTCATCACCGGACTGAAGGAGCTGGGCTTCTTCACTGTGATTGAGGCCGCTTTGGGCGCAGACATGGTGGCTATGGAGGAGTCTCAGGAGCTGGCCGAAAAGGGCTTCCTTACCAGCTCCTGCTGTCCGGCCTTTGTCAGCTACATCAAGTCCGCTTTCCCAGAGTTGGTGGAGAACATCTCTCACAACCTGTCGCCTATGGCAAGGCTTGCCAAGTATCTGAAGGAGACCGACCCCACTGGCAAGGTGGTCTTTATTGGCCCCTGCACTGCCAAAAAGGCAGAGGCCCGGCTGGAACGGGTGCGCCCGCTGATTGACGCGGTGCTCACCTTTGAGGAGCTGCAGGCCCTGTTCGACAGCCGAGATATGGATATCACCCAGCTGACGGAGGACGTGCTGGACAATGCATCCTATTATGGGCGCATCTTTGCCCGTTCCGGCGGCGTGTCTGATGCAGTGGCTCAGGCCATGAAGGAGCAGGGCATTGAGTTCGACCTGAAGGCTGTTCCCTGCGACGGCATTGAGGCCTGCCGCATGGCTCTGCTGAAAAAGTCCAAGAACGCTCTGGCCGGCAACTTTATCGAGGGCATGGCCTGCACCGGAGGCTGCATTGGCGGCGCCGGCTGCCTGACCCACGGTGAGAAAAACAAGGCCGAGGTGGACAAGTATGGCCAGGAGGCCATGGAGAAAACCATCAACGACGCGGTCGCTTTCCTGAATATGTAAGCGGTCGGTTCAAACAAAAAAACAGCGGTCTGGTTCTGCCAGACCGCTGTTTTTTTAAGGAGTGGGGAAGAAAAGAAAAAATGGCTGCCGCAGTTTTTTGCAGCAGCCAAGCTGACTGGGTATGTTGTCTCAAAATACGCTGCGGCATCAGGAGGCCAATTCCTGCTTTCTGGTCTTGACAATTTCCTCCAGCTGGTCCAGAATTGAGGGCGTTGTTACATCCTCCACCAACGCCGAGAGCAGGTTGGGAACAGAATGCTGAGAAAACACAGGGCTGTTCTTGATCTGCATAATGGCATAGCTATCAGCCGAAACACAGGGTGTAAAGGTTCGGGCGTAGTTCTTGGTGCT
>NZ_JBQISV010000044.1:0-17196 GCF_056800975.1 Acutalibacter sp. | reverse complement strand
CTGACATTGCCCTTCGGGCAAGTCACGGAGTTTGCCTCGACTCCGAAGGAGTCGCCTTTTGCTTCGCAAAAGTACCGGCAAACTCCTACCGGTAGTCTCTCAACTACCTGGCGGCAGCAATCTACCCTGCCCTGCCCAACGCTTAGGGCCTTAAGGGCTTTGTCGAATGTCCGCTTTGCGGCCATTCGATAGGGGACCCCCGACGAGGGGTGAGCGTCTGCCGGTGGCAGACAAGCTGCGAACCGACCGAGGCGAAGCCGAGACCCCCTACCCTCCTGCGTTTTAGGGGTGTTTAAGGTCAAGGGCAAGACCTTGGGGACTCTGTCCCCAAACCTCTGCTTAAGGGACTTCTTGAAAGAATGTCCCTTCGGCTTCATCAAAGATGAAGCCGGAATCTTCAAGAACTTTCAATTTTTCCTGAGGCGGGGCTTCTATTCCCCTCCCGCCACATTCACCCCCGAGATGCGCAGCCCGTAGGGCCCCTCATAATAGGCCGACTGGTACTGCTCTGCGGAGAAGCGCAAGCCCTTCTGTGCGTCAAACAAGCTGCCGTTCACCGAGCCCCCGGTAACCGGCGTGGCTTTGCCGTCTTCGTCAATCAAATAGGCCAGCCGGATCTCTCCCCCGAAATGGCCGCTCATGGCGTCCATCTGAAAGTCGGAAAAGGTCACCGCCCACAGGCAGGGGCCCTGCTTCAGCTCCTCAAAGGGCGCGCCGGTGTTCCGGCAGCGGAGCCTGCGGTAAAGCCCTGTGGGCTTCACCCCCAAATAGCGGCAGAACCGGTTGGCCCCGTGAATGGCCTGCAGCTCTCCGCCCCGCAGCAGCTCCAGGTCCTCCATGGGGACGCCCTCCTCGCTGTAGGGGTCTGTGGCGCACAGGTCCAGGTCCAGCCTTGCGCCGGTAATGTCCTCCCCCTGCACCGGGTCCCCCAGCTTCCAGGTGGAGTAGCCGGGGTAGATCATGTGGGCCGCCGCCCGGTCTGGGTAATAGGAGAGCACCGTGGCCGCCGGGTCGCCGCTGAGCACCAGGTCGTACTGCCCGCTTTTGAGAATGCGCCGGGCCTTGGCCCTGTCCCGGACAAAGCCCAGGGCCTCGGCCACCTTTTGGGTGAGAGCCTCCCCGTCCAGGCTGTCATACCGGAAGGTGTTGTGAATCTCCACGTCCTCCGGCTCCCGGCACTGCACCACAAATTCCCCGTTGACCTGAGCGTCCGTATAGCTCACGTCCGTGCCGTTGGAGGAGAGAATGCGCCGCCGGGTGCGCGCCACAAAAATCTCCGCCGAATTTACAAACGCGTCCTGATGCCGGTCCGGCGCGAACAGGGCCCGGGCCATTTTTCCCGCGCTCTCCGCCAGGGGAGCCTGGGCCAGGGGGCCGGTCTTTTCCTTTAAGGGAGCCTGCGCCGGGTCGGGCAGGTCATAATAGGGGTTGGCGGCAAACTGGGCCGCGTACCAGGCCCCGGCCAGCTCCTCCCGCAGCCGGGCGTCGTCCATGGACTCCAACAAAGTCACGCTGGTAGCCCCCCGCAGAGGCCGGTCCCCCTCTGGGTTCTCCACGTCCCGAAACACAGTGACCTGCACCTTCCGCACATCCTTAAAACGCCGGGTATCCAGCTGCTGCCGGACAAAGAACAGCTCCGCGGTCTCCTCGGTGTTGTCGTTCATGCGCCACAGGGAGATGCCGCAGTCCCCCAAGGCCTGTTTGATTCTCTCAATCATCCTGACTACCTCCTTAGCCCAGCCTGATTCTGGCTTTCATGCAGGGTCCCCCGTCAGAGACCTTGACCCATTCCTTATACCCCTTGCCGCAAAAGCCGCTGCCGGAAAGGGCCAGCTCACGGCCTGTCATGGTGACAGACTTCAGCAGGTCCGGCACATAGCCGGTGAGCACAATGGGGGAGAAGACCTTACCCGTAAGCTTCCCGTCCTTGATCTCTCTGGCAATGGCAACCATGGCCTGAATGCCCCAGTTCTTGGGGTCCTCCATGCCGGACATGGGCTGCTGCAGCAGAAAACCGTAGGGGATAGAGGCGATCATCTCCTCCAGGCTGTGAGAGCCGGGCTCAAAGTAGGTGTTGGTCATGCGGGTGTAGGCCTTGCGCTCATAGCTCTCCCGGCGGCCGTTGCCTGTGGGCTTCCGCCCCAGCCGGGCGGCGCTGAGAGCGTCGCACATGCCGGTTTTCAGCACACCCTTGTCAATCACCACCGTGTCCCCGGTGAGGCTGCCCTCGTCGTCAAAGAACATGGTTGCGGTCTGGTCCACCGTGCTGCCGTCGTGCATGGTAATGAGCTCGCTGGCCACATACTGGCCGATATAGCTTTTGCCCAGGGCCCGGTCCTTTACAAACATGTCCATCTCCACCCCGTGGCCAAAGGCCTCGTGAACAATCATGCCTGTGGTCTCCGGGTCGCACACGCAGTCGTACTCGCCGGGGGTGATGGGCTGAGAGTCCAGCAGCTCCAGGGCCCGGCCGGCCACCTGGTCCACCGCGTCCTCCACCCCTTCCAGCACCTCCGCGCCCCCCAGGTTCGAGAAGCTCTCAAAGGCGTATTTCAGCTCCTGGCCCCGGGCGGCCATCATGGCCAGCGAGCAGGTGGTCCAGGTCAGGGTCTGGTCCAGGTCCCGGTTCTGGCTGAGAAAAATCTTCCGGCATCCCCGGTAGGCCATGCTCAGCTGAGCGTCCTTAATCCGCTGGTCCCGGGCCAGGGCCTTCTCCCGAATGCCCCGCAGCCGGGCAAGAATGGCCTCGTCCCCCAGCTCCTTGGGGTCTACCCGGCAGACCGTGGCCTTGCAAAGGCTGGCGGGCTCGTCGGCGGGAATGGGGGTGGGCAGAGGGGCGAAGCCCTCCAGGGCGGCGTTCTGGGCGGCAAGGCCCTGGGCCACCCGCTCCTCAATTTCCGGAATCATCTCCTCAGAGAAGCGGTTGAAGCTGTACTCGGCGCAGCCCACGCCGTCGAACACCCGCAGCACAAAGCCCGTGCCGCCGCGAAAGTCGCTGGCGTCGATATTCACCCCGCCCCGGCTGATGCTCCACCGGCGGGAGGCGTCCTCCACGGCCAGCGCCGAGGCATAGGGATAACGCTGCCCCAGGGCGCGGACCAGCTGCCTGAGAGCGGGCTTGAGAGAGTCTAAGGTTGAGAACACGCAAAAGCCTCCTTAATTATAGTATAGCGTTATTGTAATGCAAGCGGCGGGGCTTGTCAAGGGGACTTGACAGGGGACCGTGCATAGGGTACTCTAATTATAGAAACAGAAAGGAGGCGTCTATATGACAACAGAGAAGGAAATGGCCAGGATTGAACTGGCTATGATCTATGAGCTGCGGTTGGTATTTGGCGAGGGCGAGAAGACGGAGTACACCCGCGAGGAGATATTGGAGCTGCTGGACAAGATAGCGCTTGCAAAGAAATAATGGCATAGAAGGGAACCGGGAAACCGGTTCTTCTTTTTTTTGCGGATTTTTTGAAAAAGGCTATTAATTTTTTCAAGTTTCTGCCGATATACTAAATGACAGCGAGGGTAACAGAAACCAACTGAGGCTTCATAAAAATAAATTTTTAAGAACCCTTAATTTTTCAAGAAAGCTGCCGATAAATAAATTGTAAGGCCCAAGAAAGAAAAAAGGAACGAGGTTTCACCCGGCCCGGTTGCAAACGGGCTGGTGAACATAAAGACCGGCTGACCCGGCCCCCGCGCTCCGGCCAGGCACGAGGGACGAGAAAGCGAATATCCACTTGAGGAGGCTGTATACCTATGGACCAGGAACCAAAACAGCAGCAAAGGCGTTCGCCGCTGGTGCTGGTGCTCATCATCATCATTGTGGCGCTTGCCGCCGCCGCTGTGGTTTTGGTGGTTGGCAGGTTCAGCGAGAAAGCGCCCGAGCCAGTGCAGCTGGGCGACAACCAAACGCCGCTCATCGGCTACGAGGAGGGCGTGACGGTGGTCGACGACCCGGACGCGCTGCAAAACGCGGTGGATGAGGCGTATGCACAGGCGGCAAAACGCGGCGTTTCTGTGGAATACTTAAACGATGCGACTAGCAGTGATGGCACGAATTTTGAATGTTACATTGCGAACCCTACTGTTTCTGACTATGATGTCTACATTCAGATTTTTGAAGACGACCAGTTCACTCAGCAGTTGTATCTCTCCAAGCTGATCCCCCCGGGGAGCGCGAAGCGGGACATCACCCTGGACAAAAAGCTCTCGCCGGGCACCCATCGTGTGTATGTGACCTATACTCAAGTTGAGGACGACCATGCTACAATTTATCAACAAGCTACGGTGACAATGGATTTTACCGTAGAGATGAAATGACGAAGGAGCGTTATTTTTATGAAAAAAGTTCTTAGCGTAGTTCTGGCTCTGGCCATGATTCTGGCCGTTGCGGCCCCCGCTTTTGCTACTGCCCCCGCCCCCATCACCGACCCCTCCAAGCTGGCTACCGGCGGCACGGTTAAGGTTGACGGCGAGACCTCTGTTGGCACCATCAACGTTACTCTTCCTGGCGCTACCAAGCTGGTTGTCAACCCCTATGGGCTTAAGTACAGTGGCACGGTAAACGGCACAGACCTTACCGATAAGCAGGACCAGATCATTTTCCCCGGCCAGTTTATCTCTTCCAACAGCACCTCCAAGCTGGCAGTTTTTGCTAACATTACTGGTGTTGCGGCTGGCAACGCGAAGTTTGCTACCGAGTGGATTGACAATACTTCAGACCATGTAGCGGGAACAAAGTATCCCAACAATGTCTGCCTGGTGTTCCAGACTGCGAACGCTACAAAGGGTGCTACTCCTGCTGAGCCCACCTGGACCGCTGTCACTGCTGTTCCTGATGAGCCCAAGACTGATGGCACTGTGAACACCGAGCTGTTGGTCTCCAGCCGCGGCACCACCCTGAAGGTGGGCGAGCTGGCCGCGAGTACTGACGTTGCGGATGACGGCGAAACCAATCACCTGGCTTTCCGGTTTACCGGCGTTGCCGAGCAGCGCCCCGATACTCCCTGGACTGATAAGGACAAGGTTACTGCTTCTATCGTGTTTACCTTCACTCCTATGGTCTGATTTTTTCTCAATATACAGTACAGCATTTCATGCTTTCCACTGGCTCAGCCAGTAGAAATATTTAGATAATACGTTGTGCGGCCCGACAGCCTGGCCGGATATCGGGCCGCAACTGCGTATTTATCGTAATGGCCCTGCCCTGTGCGGAAGGACCCGTGCAGGTTATAAAAATACATTCTGAAGGAGCAGAATTATGCGTATTCAACACAACATCATGGCTATGAACAGCTACCGGAACTACAACAACAACACCAAGGCCCTGTCCGCCAACCTGGAAAAGCTGAGCTCCGGCTACAGAATCAACCGCGCTGGCGACGACGCCGCCGGTCTGGCCATTTCTGAGAAGATGCGCGCTCAGATCACCGGTCTGGACGCTGCCAAGAAGAACGCCAAGGACGCCAACGGCTTGATCAAGACCGCTGAGGGCGCTCTGCAGGAGGTCCAGGACATGCTGAACCGCATGGTCTACCTGGCCGAGCAGTCTGCCAACGGGACCTATGACGATGATATCGACCGTAACGCCCTCCAGGACGAGGTTGACTCCCTGGTTTCCGAAATCAACCGTATCGGTCAGACTGCCAACTTTAACGGCAAGAAGCTGCTCAACGGTGAGATGGGCGAAAACGAGGTTACTGGCGAGGCCATGAAGTTCCAGATTGGTGACTCCGCTGCTGCGGCCGACCAGCTTGATATGGGCGAGGCTTTGGGTAAGGGCCTTGACATGGATTACTCCAAGTTCAACCTTACCAGATTCATCAAGACTGCGAACATTGAGAACGCTGATGTTGGCACAGGTAATGCTATCCCTACGCGCGGTGTTATCAAGGTTGATGTTACTTCTGTTACTGGTGCGTTGCAGGCCGTTGCTGATCTCCGTGGCGTGAAAGATTCGGCTGCTAAAGATGTTGAGGCAGTTGAGCCCAGAGAGGGTCTCATCAATATCGTCTCTGGTTTCCGCGGCAAGCTGGGCGCTGTGTCCAACCGTCTGGACCACACCGTCAACAACCTGTCCGTCATGCAGGAGAACATTCAGGACGCTGAGTCCACCATCCGCGACACCGACGTGGCCGACGAGATGATGAAGTACACCAAGAACAACATCCTCATCCAGTCCGCTCAGGCTATGCTGGCTCAGTCCAACGCTGTGCCCCAGGGCGTTCTGCAGCTGCTGCAGTAAGCTACATCGGTTGTTTTTGGCTAGTTTGTACAAAATGGGTCGGGTCCCTCTGGGGGCCCGGCCCTTTTTTTGGTTGACTGGCCCCGCCCCGTCTGCTATACTAAAGCAAAAAGGAGCATTCCCATGAACCGTGAACAGCTTGCCAAAATGATTGACCAAACCCTCCTCAAGCCCAATGTCACCCTCGACGACCTGCGCCGCCACTGTGAAACCGCCCTGCAATATGGCTTTGGGGCGGTGGCTGTCAACAGCGCGGCGGCCGGCTTTTGCGCGGAGATCTTGAAGGGCTCCCCGGTGCGGGTTGCCGCCTGCGTGGGCTTCCCCCTGGGCCAGAGCAGCGCCGCGGTGAAGGTCTTCGAGGCCCAGGAGGCCCTGGCCGCAGGGGCGGGAGAGATTGACTATGTGGTCAACCTGGTAGACGTGAAAAGCGACCGCTGGGACCTGGTGGGGGAGGAGATGCGCCGCATAGCCGAGGCCTGCCGGGCGGTGGGCGCGGCCAGCAAGGTCATTTTTGAGACCTGCTACCTGACCCATGCCGAAAAGCTGCGCCTGTGCCTGCTGGCATCTCGGGTGCGGCCCACCTTTGTGAAGACCTCCACGGGCTTCGGCACGCCGGGCCCCGGCCTGCCCACCGGCGCGACCCTGGAGGACGTGCGCCTGATGAAGGAGGCCAGCGGCGTGCAGGTGAAGGCCTCGGGAGGCATCCGCACCACTGAGCAGGCCCTGGCCATGATTGAGGCAGGGGCCAGCCGCATCGGCGCCAGCAACGGGGTGGCGATTGTAGAGGGCCTGAGCGAATAGCAGAATGATTACAAAGATTTTTGAGGACCGCAGACTGTGCGGCCCTCTTTTTTTCTTTTTCGGACATATCAATGGAAGCAGAGCGAGAAAATAGCCGCAATAATAGTACACTGGATGTGTTAAAGCTGTCGAATTAAGAATTTCAAAGAGAAAATTAAAAAAATCAATTTCCATATTGACATTGTTAAGGATTGGTGCTATAATCTCAAACATAGAGAGCGCTCAAAACTAAAATGAGGTGAACAGACTATGGCGAATATGGGAAACGCGGCAAAGAAAAACCACCACGCACCGGCCCAGTGCCCGGTGTGCGGAGAGAAGATGCAGGTCACCGGCCTGCGGTGCGGCAGCTGCGGCACCGAGCTTCACGGCAGCTTCGCCCCCTGCCGGTTCTGCACCCTGGAGGAGAAGCACCTGCAGTTTGTGGAGGTGTTCCTCCGGTGCCGGGGGTCCATCAAAGAGGTAGAGAAGGCCCTGGGGGTCAGCTACCCCACAGTGAAGAACATGCTGGACGCCGCCCTTGGCGCTCTGGGCCTGGACGAGAAGCCCGAGCTGCGCCCGGCCCGGACAGAGGAGGAGCGGGGGGAGATTCTGGCCCGGCTCTCCTCAGGAGAGCTGGATGTGAACGCGGCCCTTGAGGCGCTGCAGCAGCTGAAAGGTGGGAAATAACATGTGCGGAGAAAAAAACCTGCCGGAGATGCTCCGGTATGTGAGCCCCACAAGAGACAACGCCCTGCGGCTGGCCGTAGAGGAGCACTTGGAAAATATGAGAAGAAAGCAGAACCGGAAGGATTTGGAAAGGTGGGAGACAAAATGAGCGAGAGCAATAGCAAACGCACCATTCTTGAGATGCTGGAACAGGGGAAGATTACCCAGGAGCAGGCCGGCCAGCTGCTGGCCGCTATGGAGGACGAGGAGGGGACAGAGGCACTTGCCTCCCAGCAGGAGGCCGGACAGGACCCGGTTGCCATAACCGTGGGCCTGGAGGACGAAGAGGTTGAGGTGAAAGTTCTCAGCCCGGAGGACCAGGCCGGAACCCCCGAGGCCGGCCGTCCCCGGCAGGTGCGGGTGACAGTGGCAGACAGCGGCCCTATGCCGGCGATGCCCACGCCGCCCACACCCCCCACACCCCCCACACCCCCTGTGCCGCCCACGCCGCCCACACCTCCTGCGCCCCCCACGCCGCCTACGCCGCCCACGCCGCCTACGCCGCCCACGCCGCCTACGCCGCCCACGCCGCCTACGCCGCCCACGCCGCCCGCGCCCCCTATCCCGCCAGAGACGGACGACCCGGAGGAGTACCGGGAGCGGATGGAGGAGATTCAGGAGCGCTACCAGGAGATGATGGAGGAGTACCAGCAGCAGGTGGAGGAGCAGAACGAGGCTTATCAGGAACAGGTTGAGGCGCAGAACGAGGCCTACCAGGACCAGCTGGAGGCCTATCAGGAGCAGATTGAGGAAATGAACGAGGCCTACCAGGAACAAATGGAGGCGTACCAGGAGGAGATGGAGGCCTACCAGGAGAAAGTGGAGGCCTACCAGGAGCGTCAACGCCGCCAGGCCCGGCGGACAGAGCCCCAGGCCCAGTGGAGCGGGGCGGCCCCTGCCCTGAATGAGCGGGAGCGTGACCGAATCTACTTTGAGGCCTACGACAAGGTGTATAACCCGGCCTATGAGGCCCTCTACAACAAGTTCGGCCCAGGCACAGAGGGCTTCCAGGAGGAGGTTCGGCGCATTGCCCAGGAGGCCCGGCAGGCGGCGGAGCAGGCCGTGGAGCAGGCCAGGGCAGCGCAGCCCCAGACTGGCCCGCGGCCCCCGAAGACCGGCGGCTGGGGGGCCTGGCTCAACAATCTGGGCCGGGAGATCAACCAGGCCATGAGCGGCATTGGCCAGGAGATCGGCATTGACCTGAACGAGGCCATGAATGACGTGGCCAGTGCGGTCAGCGACATAAAGGACTCTCTGCGGGACATGGTGGAGGACTGGCAGGAGCAGAAGGAGGATGACGAGGACTTCTGCGACTTTGAACAGGAGTTCCCCACTGACGGCAGCCAGGAGGAGGACAGCGCCCCGGAGCCCGGGAGCGAATGGGTGGACAGCCACAGCAGCCAGCAGGGGCAGGAATATGTCAACACGGCCAGCATTCCCATGCATGCTCTGGAAAAGCTGGATATTCACTGGTTTACAGGCCAGGTGGCTGTGGAGCCCTGGGACGGGGACTGCGTCGAGGTGACGGAGTTCAGCAAAAAGCCCCTGGAGCCCAGCCGGCGCATGGCAGTCTATGCCAAGGACGGGGAGAAGCTGACCATTGAGTGGAACCGGAAAAAGTTCGGCTGGAACCTGACCGCCGGCATGGCCAAGCGGCTTGTGGTCCGGGTCCCGGAAAAACTGAACGGGAAGCTGGAGCACCTGAATGTGAATACGGTCTCCGCCAATGTCCGGCTGACCGGCCTGACAGGCGAGGACTTTGAGGCCTCCACCGTGTCCGGCGCCATTGCGGCCCAGGGGCTGCACAGCGAGGGGATGCGGCTCCACGCGGTGTCCGGCACTGTGGCGGCGGAGGATGTGTCCGCTGAAAAGCTGAAGCTGAGCAGCGTGTCCGGCACCGTGAAGGCGGAGGGCTTTGCCGCCGAGCAGGCCGAGCTCAGCGCGGTGTCCGGTACCGTGGCGGCTCATGGCAACGCGGAGAGCTTCCGGGTGAGCACCACCTCCGGCCAGGCCAGGCTGACGGTGGACCAGTGCCCGGAAAAGGCGAAGCTGAGCGCGGTCTCCGGCAGCCTGTGCCTGGCCCTGCCGGAGAACGGGGGCTTTACCGCCCACTACAGCTCTGTCTCCGGGAGATTCCGCACCGACTTCCCTGTGACGGACAGGGACGGCGGGAAGAAGAAGGGCAAGGCCGTGTATGGCAATGGAGAGACCAGAATCGAGATGAATACCACCTCCGGCAGTATGCAGGTGGTGAGAAAGCAGTAAGAACCGGGATTCGCCCGGACCGGCGCGGAAGACCCTCGCTTCTTCCGCAATTCCGGTGGTGCATACAGGTTCTGAGCATGGGGGGGCGTTCCATCCGGACAGGGTGGAGCGGCCCCCTTTTGCAAAAAAAATTTCTGCTCCTGAGATATTCCGCCCCTCTGAGGGGTATATGTAGTGAAAAGCTTTTCAACACCGGCAAAGGAGGCGGCAGGATGACGCCGGAGGAATTTTCCCACTACGCCAGACAGTTTGGCGACACGGTATACCGGGTGGCTCTGAACGCCTGCAAAAGCCCCGCCGACGCCGAGGACCTGACCCAGACCGTTCTGCTGAAGCTCTATCAGGACAAAACCGACTTTGAGGGCCCGGAGCATGTGCGCCGCTGGCTGATTCGGGTGGCGGTGAACCAGTCCCGCAAGCTCATCCGCTCCCCCTGGTTCCGCCGCAGGGCCCCTTTAGAGGCCTGGTCCGGCACAGCGGAGCTTCCGGCCCCAGAGGAGAGCCGGCTGTTTTTGGCGGTGATGGCCCTGCCGGAAAAATACCGGGTTCCCCTGTACCTCTACTATTATGAGGACTACCCTGTGCGGGAGGTGGCGGCGTTGTGCGGGCTGAAGGAGTCCACCGTGCAGACCCGCCTGCAGAGGGCCCGGGAAAAATTGAAGCAGACACTGACAACGCAAGAGGAGGATTCATAATGGAATTTGACCGAGAGCTGTATCAACGCACCTTTTCCAGGCTGAAAGCCTCCCCGGAGAAAATTCAGGAGGTAATTCATATGACAGAGAACCGCAAAACCAAGAAGACCGCCCGCAGAGCCCTGGCAGCCGTGGCAGTAACGGCCCTGGCCGTGCTCACCGCCATGGGGGCCAACGCCGCCACCGGAGGGCAGCTGTTCGCCCGCATGGTGTCCTTCACCCAGTCGGCGGACGGGCGGACCGCAGAGATGGTGTTTGAGGTGGACAACGGCGCTCAGGGGGGCGGCGGCGAAATGAGCTTCCACATCTACGAGTCCGGCGATGAGGGCAAGGCTGTGGTGAACTATCAGGATGAGAAGGGCCGGCCCCTTCAGGCGGAGCTGGACATGGACGTGGACGCGGAGCTTTCTCTGGACGGCCGGCAGTTGCAGGTAAACGGGGTGATTCTGGAAGGGGACCGGGCGGTGGTTCAGTACGCCGGTGAAGACGGGGAGGCAGCCGTTGCCGTGCTGATGCTGCCTGAGGACTGCCAGGGCTTTGAGAGCCTGAGCGCCCTGCTGCAGGCCAAAGGCAAGGTCAGCGGCGCAACCCAGGACGGCGGAGCCTATGAGCTGACCGCCGGGAAGTGAAGTATAGTAAGCGCAGTGGCGCGGGCATACCCGTGCCGCCAGGTTCAAAAGAGGCAGCGCCTTTTTTTGAACTGCGTTAACGATAACGCAGAAGCAAGAGCGGCAAGAGCAGAAAAGGGGAGCTCCCAAAAGGGGGCTCCCCTTACTTTTTGTCCGCGCTATGCCGGGGAAAGTATTGACACTAAAACTGAAAGTATAGTATAATATAATGCAATGTGAAATTGCGGTCGTCCAGGGCTGAAAGAAAGAAAAGGCTGCGCTCACCAACCGGTCCTGGCAGAAGCGCGGCGCGCCCCTGTGGGGGAATGGAGACGGTCTATGAAAGCGAAATTCATCAAGGGAAACAAGCGGAAAGGGCAGAGGCTTCTGCTGTCCATTGTGCTGGTCTTTTGCGCCATGGGGGCGGTGGTGTATCTGGCCTCCCGGCAGGTCTCCCGGGAGATGTCCTCTGCCGCGATTCAGAACCTGAGCGAGAGCCTGGACCTGATTCAGTATACCATTGAGGCCATTCTGCGCAGCGAGGCGGACTTTCAGACCCTGATTGCCCAGGAAATCGCCCGGGCGGAGGACCCGGAGGAATATATCTGCGCCTATGAGAAAAACCAGGCCATGTCGAAAATGTCCCTGATTCTCACAGGGAAGACAGAGGGGGTCTCAAACACCGGCGAGCCCTTTACCGAGGAGGGGCTGGACTTCTCCGGAGGCGGCGTGGTGGGGGGCATGCCGGTGTCCCAGTCCTATGTCAACCACATGGGCACCTGGTCTTACACCATGAAGTGCCCGGTGCAGCGGGATGGGGAGGAGATTGGCACCCTTTACGCCGAGTATGTGTTCGACGCCATTGACCGCTCTCTGCCCAGCGGCTTTTACGACAAGCAGGCCACCCTGTATATTATGGACGCCCAGAGCCAGCGCTTTGTGCTCAAGCCCAAGGGCATGGGCCAGCGCAGCGCCGGGCACCTGAATCTGGCGGACTTTTACCGGGCCAACAGCATTGAGGACCCGGCTATTCAGGCGGAAATAGACCGATGCCTGAATAACGGAGAAAAGGCCCTGTTCTACCACGACATCCGGGAGGAGCACGCCCTGAACTACATGTGGCCGGTGAACGGCGGCTCCTTTTTTCTGGTGGGCTATGTGCCGGTAGAGGCCATTCAGCAGGAGGGGCGCATTGTCAACCAGAACATCTACTTTGTGGTGGCCTTTATGCTGGCGGCGTTCTGCCTGTGCATCGGCCTCTACTATCTCAGCCGCAGGCAGCAGAACAAGCTGCAGCGGGAGCGGGAGGAGGAGCGCAGGCTCCACAACCAGCAGCTGGCCGAGGCCCTGCAGGCGGCGCAGATTGCCAGCCAGTCCAAAACCACCTTTCTCTCCAACATGTCCCACGACATACGCACCCCCATGAACGCGGTGCTGGGCTTTGCCTCTCTGCTGGCCAACGAGGCGGAAAACCCGGGGAAGGTGCGGGAATATACCGGCAAAATCATGGCCTCGGGCCAGCATCTGCTGAGCCTGATTAACGATATTCTGGACGTGTCGAAAATTGAGAGCGGCAAGGTGGCGCTCAGCTACGAGAACTTTTCTCTCAGCAGCGTGCTGGCCTCGGTAGACGCCATTATTCTGCCCATGGCCAGGGCCAAGGGCCAGCGGTTCCATGTGGAGATGACCGGGGTGCGCCACGAGTATCTGGTGGGGGACGAGACCCGGATTAACCAGGTGCTGATCAACCTGCTCTCCAACGCGGTCAAGTACACGCCGGAGGGGGGGAGCATCTGGCTGCGGGTCATCGGCCTCAAGCAGCGTTCCAGTCAGTATGAACGGCTGCGCATTGAGGTGGAGGACACCGGCTACGGCATGACGCCGGAGTTTCTGGAAACCATTTTTGACGCCTTTACCCGGGCGGAGAACAGCACCACCAACAAAATTCAGGGCACGGGCCTGGGCATGGCTATCACCAAAAGCATTGTGGAGCTTATGGGCGGCGCCATCGAGGTCAGCAGCCAGGTAGACCAGGGCTCTCTCTTCCGGGTGGAGTGGGAGCTGCGCATTCAGGAGGAGCAGCTGGACCGGCAGTTCTGGCAGCGGCAGGGCATTTCTCAGGTCCTGCTGGCAGGGGGAGACAGCCGGAGCCACGAGAACATCCAGGCCCTGATGGAGAACACCGGCCTGACCCTGGCCACAGCCGGGGACCTGGACCAGGCCCTTGCCTGGCTGCGGGAGAACAGCTGTCAGCTGGTTCTGGCGGACTGGGAGGCCTGCGGCCCACAGGGGGTGGAGGCCCTGGACGAGGCCCTGCCCGGCGGCGGGCTGCTGGCGCTGCTGGCTGAGGCCGGCGCCTCTGAGGCGGAAGAGCGGCTGAAGCCGGGCCGCATTGGCCTTGTCTCCAAGCCCTTCTTTGTGTCGGCCCTGCGGGAGAGGACCGCGGAGCTGCGGGGAGCCCCCAACAGGGAGGAGCCTGGGGAGAAGCTTTTGAGCCTGAAGGGGCTTCACTTTCTGGCGGCGGAGGACAATGCCATCAACGCGGAGATTCTCACCGAGCTGCTGGAGCTGGAAGGGGCTACCTGTCAGGTGCTGGAAAACGGCCGGCTGGCTTTGGAGCGTTTTGAGCAGGCCCGGCCAGGGGAGTTTGACGCCATTCTGCTGGACGTGCAGATGCCGGTGATGAACGGCCACGAGGCCGCTCGGGCTATCCGCGCTTTGCAGCGGGAGGACGCGGGGGCCATCCCCATCATCGCCATGACCGCCAACGCCTTTGCCGAGGATGAAAAGGCGGCGTTGGCCGCGGGCATGGACGCGCATGTGTCCAAGCCCCTGGATATGGAGCTTTTGAAAAAGGCCATACGCCAATGCAAGAACGATATGAAAGACTGGTGAGCGGATTGAACAACAGAATATGGAGAGGCCTGGTCCTTTGTATGGGGGCGCTGGCGTTGCTGGCGGCCTGCGGGGGGCTGGTAGAGCCCAAAAACCTTGTGTCCCAGTCCCAGGGGGAGGAGCGGGAGGTGGTCCTGTTCAGCCCCATGGAGAAGACGGACCCTGACGCGGAGAACGTGGCCCGCATGGCCTCAGACCTGACCGTGGCCATGGCCCAGGAGGCCCTGGGGGTGACCGTGGCCTACACCACCTATACGGCGGAGGACCATGAGGACAAAACCTACGACCAGGTGGCCCTGGACCGGGCCCGGCACAATATGGACGATGTCTACCTGCTGAACCCAGACGTCATTCAGATTCTGGGAGCAGAGGGCAAGCTGATGGACCTCTCAGGGCTGGACAGCGCGAAAAACCTCCGGGAGGTCGTCCGGGTGGCCAACACTGTGGACGGAAAGCTGGTGGCCATCCCCCAGGAGGTGGTGGCCTACGGGCTGTTTGTCAACCAGGACCTGTTTCAGAAATACCACCTGGAGCTGCCAAAGACCCCGGAGGAATTTCTGGAGTGCTGCCGGGTGTTCAAAGAGAACGGCATTGAAACCCCTGTGGGGGCCAACCGCTGGTGGCTGGAGACCTTTGTTCTGGCCCAGGCCTATGCGGACCTGTACAACGGCGGCAACACTGAGGCGGAGATCGCGGCCCTGAACAGCGGCGAGGCCCGATACAGCGACTATATGCGCCCGGGCTTCGAGTTTTTGCAAACCATGATTGACCGGGGCTATATCGACCCGGAGAAGGCTTTGGTCAGCGAGGCCATTGAGGGGGAGAGAGAGGATTTTCTCAGCCAGAAGACCCCCATTGTCATGGCCTACTGGGGCGCGGCCAACACCGAGAGCGCCTATGGCAAAACCAGCTTTGAGATGACGGTGATCGGCTTTCCCAGCAGCCGGGGCCAGATGCCCGTGATGTCCGTGACCGGCCTGGCGGTGGGGGCCGAGGCCAGGCACCGGGAGGACGCGGCCCAGGTAGTGAACATCATGACCTCTGACCAGGCCCTGCAGCTTTACGCTGAGACCAACCGGGTCATCTCCCCCTCTGAAAATGTGAAGGTGGACTGCGTCCCCGCCCTGCAGCCTCTTAACGACCGGATTGAGGAGGGCGTGTATGTGCTGGGCTCCAATGCCAGCATGAAGGTGGAGCAGTGGGGCAACACCTGCCTGATTGTGCGCCGGCTGCTGGAGGGCGCCACCGTGGATGAATGTATGGCTGAGTTTGACCGGCTGCAGGACCAGGCCCTGAAATAGAAAAGAAAAACGCTGCCCGGGAACAGAGTCTTTGGCTGGCTCTGCCCCGGGCTATGCTTTTGCCGCCCCACAGGGGACATGCCCCAAAATTGAACAAAATAACCGGCTGTGGGCGGGAAAATATGGGGATGAAAGAAAATTCATGGATAAACCTTGACAATGTATATTTATGCAGCTATAATGGGTAACAAATCAAAAAAGAAAGAAGTGCGAATGAGTATGAAGATGAAAAAGTGGATTGCCCTGGCCCTGGCCCTGTGCCTGATGCTGACCGCCCTGGCGGCCTGCGGGGGCTCTGGCAAAGACGACAGCAAAACCCTGAAGGTGGCAACCAGCCCCGACTTTGCCCCCATGGCCTTTGTGGACACCAGCAAGCAGGGTCAGGACCAATATGTGGGCTTTGACATTATGCTGGCCCAGTATATTGCGGACGAGATGGGCAAGGAGCTGGTGATTATGCCCATGAGCTTTGAGGCCTGCACCACCGCGGTGAGCATGGGCACCGTGGACATGGCCATCTCCGGCTTTTCTTGGCGGGAGGACCGGGAGCAGAACTTCAACCTCTCTGATTTCTACTATCCCGGGGACAATGAGAGCGACCAGGTGGTCATCACCCTGAAGGAGAACGAGGGCAGGTTTGCCGCTGCGGCAGACTTTAAGGGTGTGAAGGTGGGGGCCCAGACCGCCTCTCTGCAGGAGTCTCTGTGTCAGGAGCAGCTGCCCGACTGCGAGCTGGTCACCATCGGCGACCTGGGCACGGGCCTGCTGCAGCTGAAAAACGGCGACTTTGAGGCCATGGCCGTGGCAAAGGGCCAGGCGGACGTGTTCATGTCCAACGACCCGGCAGTGGCCCTGTCCGGCTTCCAGTTTGAGGTGGACGAGAAGTACACCGCCAATGTGATTGTGCTGAAAAAGGGCGCGGACAGCCTCACCGAGGAGGTGAACGGCATTCTCAAAAAGGCCTACGACGCCAATGTGTACGGCGGCTGGTATGAGGAGGCCAAGGAGCTGGCCATGAGCGCCACAGCCAATGAGGTCAGCTATGACGATGAGGGCAACGCCCCTGCCGGGAGCGAGTCCTCCTCTGAAGCAGAGTAAGCGGCAGCGCGTCAGCCCTTAGCGGACCCGCCCGGCGTCGGGCGGGTCCCACGGCATTCGGAACTTGTACCAATAGGATTTGTGCCTGGATTTTCGAGCAAATTTTGCTGTTGTCAAGGCGCAAATCCGCAGGCAATCTCGCGATTGGCTTGCAACACAGTCAACCGTGATATTTGCCGAAAAGGCAGGTGCAAACTCCTATTGATACAAGTTCTCAGAAAAAGGAGGAAGCAAGGCATGGATTTATCCCTGTTGGGCCCCAATATTCTCCGGCTTTTGCGGGAATACTGGCAGGTATTTTTGTTGGAGGGCGTGGTCAACACCCTGAAGCTCACCGCCATCGCGGTGCTGTTCGGCGTGATTTTGGGCACGCTGGTGGCTATGGTCAAAATGTGCCGGTTTCGGGCGGCGCGGTTTCTCATCGGCGTGTATATCGAGGTCATCCGGGGCACGCCCATTCTGCTGCAGCTGTACATATTTTACTTTGTGCTGCCCCAGCTGCTGCCCTTTCTGGCCCTGTCGCCCTTTATGTGGGTGGCGCTGGCCCTGTGCATCAACTCCTCGGACACATAGGCCGAGGAGTT
>NZ_JBQISV010000043.1:0-17266 GCF_056800975.1 Acutalibacter sp. | reverse complement strand
GAGCAAAGCCCATGGGGCAGAAGCAGGAGAGTGACATGCCCAGGCCAAAGCAGACGATGCACATGTTCCGGCAGTCGCGCTCTTTAAAACAGGTACACCGAAGCTTACGCTTTCCCAAGACGGCTCACCTCCCTGCTGCACACTCGTTATTCCAGTATACTCAGCAGGAAAAAAAGTGTTACTGAACCACCACAACCAGCGCGGACCCGCTATGTACCCGGATTTCAGCCGGGTCGCCGGAAATCAGATTGCTGACTCCCATTGGCAGATTGCCGCAGCTGAGCTGTCCCCTGTTCAAGGGGTACTTCAGCCCATCATAGCTCACTGTGCAGGCAGAACCATTATAGGGGAACACAGACACAGTGGACCCCGACATCCCCGTCATTTTCAAACGTTCATCCTGAAGCAGGAATATCTTGGTGCTCTTGTCCGCCATAATACCATGCCCGCCATGCTCCCGGATGTACTGCAATACTTCCAGGTTCGCCAGGCTGTGGTCAAAGCGCTCCCCGCCCAGGCAGCCCAGCAGCAAAAAGCTGCGAAAGCCCATGCTGAAGCCTTTCAGCACTGCAAACATGGTGTCCGTCACGTCCTTCTCCACTGGCAGCGTCAGGCATTTCGCCTTCAATTCCGCTGGCTTCTTGGCAGAGTCAAAATCCCCCACAATCAGGTCCGGCGTAACGCCGGCCTTTACGGCAGTCTCATAACCCGCGTCCGCGCAGATGACATAGTAGTGTCTGGGGTCAAACTCCTTGAAGACACGCCGGTCCACCGGCGCGGCTCCGATAATCATACAAGCTTGCTTTTCTGCTCCCATTGCTTTACACCCTTTATTTCTTGATAGATCGCCGCATAGCTCTCAAATCGGGAACGGGCGATCCTTCCCTCATTCACTGCCTGCAAAACAGCGCAGCCCTTCTCACAGGTATGCGAACAGGAGGTAAACTGACAGTCCGCCGCATAGCCCTCCAATTCCCGGAACCCGTGGATCAGCTGCTCCTTATCGGTCAGCCGGTACTTCTCCATGTCAAAGGTAGAGAACCCAGGGGTATCCGCTACATAGCCGCCCCCATCCAGCCGGAAAAATTCCACCTGCCGGGTGGTATGCCGGCCCCGGCCCAGCTTCTGGCTGATCTCCCCGGTTTCCAGCCGGAAGCCGGGAAAGGCAAGGTTCAGCAGTGTAGACTTGCCTACGCCAGAGTTGCCGATAAATGCCGACGTCTTCCCCACCACCAGCTCGCGCACCCTCTGCGCACCGCTGCCGTTGACAGAGGACACCGCACAGCATTCCAGCCCTGCCAGACGGTAGCTTTCCAGCAGGGGCTCCGGGTCTCCCAGGTCAGTCTTGGTGAACACCACCACCGGCTCAATGCCTTCCAGCTCCGCCACTGCCGCCGCCTTGTCGATCAACCCTGTGTTGGCAGCAGGCTCCCGCATAGAAGCCACAATGAACAGCCGGTCCAAATTCGCTGCCGGCGGCCGGACCAGGTGGTTTCTCCTGGGCAGAATCTGAGTCAGAGCCCCAGTGCCGTCCGGAGCAGCGTCAATCACCACCCGGTCGCCAGCACAGGGCGAGACCTTCTCCCTGCGAAAGCGTCCCCTTGCCCGGCAGATCATCTGGCCCTGGTCCGTCTCCACCGTGTAAAAGCCTCCAACGCATTTTATCACAAAGCCTTCTAACTCCATAGCCACCTGTCACTCTCCCGAAGGCTGAATACCGCCTCCGGTCCCCTCCTGATCCTCAGAGGAAGGGTCAGGCTCTGGTTCATCGCCGCCATTGGAGGGCGGCGTAAACTCAAAGGTCTGGTTTATGGTCACTTCCTGCGTATCATAGTTAAAGGTGAGATACATATAGTCCTGGTCGTTCAGGCGCACCACCACATTCTCCTGACCAGAGGTGCCGGAGAAGGAAAGGTCATAGCCCCCTGCATAGGCGGGGTTAACCGTCTCCTGGGTCACCACAGAGCCGTTACGATAGACCTTCAGCTCCACATCCATATCCACAGAGGCGGGCAGATCCACGCGCTTGCTCAGGTTTTTGACAGCGCCCTTGCCAGAGCTGATGATAATATCTACCGTCGCGCCCTCCGACACCTCAGAGCCGGGAGCGGGATTGGTGCTGATGACCATGTCCTTTTCCAAAGAGCTGCTGTCGTCGGTGAGCACATTGCCCACATTCAGCTTTGCCTCCTGCAGACGCTTTTCCACATCATACCGGGTCTTTCCCTCCAAATCCTCCGGCACCTTCACCTTTTTGGTGGCAGGGCCCTTGCTCACCTTCAGCTTGACCGTGCTGCCCACGTCAACCATGGTATTCGCAGGGGGATCGGTTACTACCACATTGCCTACAGCTACTTCATCATCCGCCACGTTCTCTGTGGTAAATTTCAGATTCATTTCCTTCAGCAGCGCAATAGCGTCCGCCTGAGAATAGTTCTTCATGTCCGGAACCGCGACCTGCTCCACCTTACCGTTGACCTGCAGCTCCACCTCAGAGCCCTTCTTCACCATAATCCCCGGGTTGGGGTTCTGGCGCATGATCTGCCCTGGGGGCAGGTCGGGATCATTGCCCTCTGTACGCTTGAACTTGAAATTCTCTGTATAGACCGGGTCAGCCAGAACCTCTTCATACAGCTTCCCAACAAAATTCTCCATCTGTACCTGTTCGTCTTCCTCCGGCGTGGTCAGCGTCTCCCAGTTCCGCAGCAGCCACACAGCGCCTACGGCAAGGGCGACAATAATCACTGCCGCAATAACTCCCTTGACCACCATAGCGCCCGCCGCCCCCCGGTTGGCCCGGACATACTCCTCCTCATACTCATAGCTGTCGTTATAGCTGGGCTTGAACCGTGCGGAATCGTAGGAGTCAATATTTCGGGAGGCCTCGTAAGGGGACGAGGAACGAATCGGCTGCATATCATAATGAAATACCATGCCGGGGTTCCTGCGGAAGCGGTCGATATCATCCAGCATCTCCCCCGCCGACTGGAAGCGGTCCACCGGGTTTTTCTCCATAGCCCGCATGGTAATCTGTTCCAGGCCTCTGGGCAGATTAGGATTCAGTTCCCGGGGCATCGTGGGCTTGGCCTGCAGCTGCATCAACGCTACAGAAACAGCGTTATCCGCCACAAAGGGCAACCGGCCGGTAATCATCTCATAAAGCATAACGCCCACCGAGTAAATATCAGCCTTGTCAGTGATATAATCCCCCCGGGCCTGCTCCGGCGCAATATAGTGCACCGAACCGATAGCCTTGTCAGTCATGGTCTGGGTCTCGCTCTGAGAGAACCGGGCAATGCCAAAGTCCGTCACCTTAATGGTGCCATTCTGCAGCAGCATCACGTTCTGGGGCTTGATGTCCCGGTGAATGATGCCCTTTTCATGGGCGTGCTCCAAAGCCATCAATATCTGAATGGTAAAGTGCAGCGCCTCGTCCCAGCGAATCACACCCTCCTGCTCAATATACTGCTTCAGGGTGATGCCGTCAATATACTCCATAACGATATACTGCAGCCGGTCGCCAAAGCTCACGTCGTGCACCTCTACGATATTGGGATGGGACAGCAGTGTAATCGCTTTCGCCTCATTGCGGAACCGCCGGAGAAAATCGCTATTGTCCGAAAATTCCTCTTTAAGAATTTTAATGGCGACCCAACGGTCCTCTACCCGGTCATAGGCCCGGTACACACAGGCCATACCGCCCACGCCGATGAGGTTGTGAATCTCATACTTTCCGTCCAATCGTTTGCCAATAAACTTATCCATAAGCCTTTTACCCCCAGCTTTCTATCAGATATTATTGACCACAGCCACGGTGATATTATCCGCCCCGCCGCTGTCTACCGCATACTGGATCAGTTTCTCCACCAGGGCTTCTCCACTATGGCTGTATTCGTTCATGTACTGCTCCAAAAGGCCGTCCTCCATATATCCTGTCAGCCCATCCGTACAGGCCAGAGCCCAGTCGCCGGCGTGAAAGTCCCACACGGAATAGTCCGCCGACACCGCGTCGTGCACGCCTAATACCCGGGTGATAATATTCCTGCGGGGATGGGTGCGGGCCTGTTCCTTGGTGATCTGGCCAAAATTTACCAGGTCCTGCACATAGGAGTGGTCCATGGTGATCTGGGTCAGCCCGTTTCCGTTTTTCAGGTACGCCCGGCTGTCGCCCACATGGGCCACATGAAGACGGCCCTGGTCGGCCAGCATAACCACCGCCGTGGTTCCCATGCCCCGAAGCTCCGGCTGTTCCCGGGCTGCTTCATATATAGCGGTATTGGCCCGGCATATGGCATTGATCATCATGCTTTTGATATTGCCCTGGCTCATATTCCCGGCAAATTTTTCCTTCAGCTGCTCCTCAATCTGGTCCACCGCAATGGCGCTGGCCACATTGCCTCCGTTGGCGCCGCCCATTCCGTCGCACACCACCGCCCAGGCGCTGCTGTCAGAAAAGCTGCCGCACCGGCAGGCGTCCTGGTTCGATTTGCGCACCGGTCCGGCGTCTGTGGCAAAATCAACCCTCATGTCCATTCCCTCCTTTATATTTTCGGCGAAGCTGCCCGCAAGAGGCCTCAATGTCAGACCCCAGAGTCCTGCGCACGGTAGCGGTACAGCCTCCCGCCTCCAATATCTCCACAAATCGTTTCAGGCATGCGCTGCTGCTCCTTTTATAGCCCGCGCCGGTCACATTGTTTACCGGAATCAGATTCACATGGGCAGGCATACCCCGCAGCTTTTTCGTCAGTTCTCTGGCGCACCAGTCCATATCATTCACACCGCTGATCATGGCGTATTCAAAGGATATCCGCCTGCCTGTCTCTCTGGCATAATGACGGCAAGCCTTCAGCAGCTCCCCCATATTCCATCTCTTATTGACCGGCATGGTCTGGCTGCGGATCTCGTCATTGGGCGCATGCAGAGAAATGGACAGGGTCAGCTGCAATTTCTTTTCCGCCAGCTCATAGATGCGGTCAACCACCCCGCAGGTAGAAAGGGAGATATGCCTCATCCCAATATTCATCCCCTCAGGGTGAGAAACCAATTCCAGAAAGCGCAGTACATTCTGGAAATTGTCCAAAGGCTCCCCCATGCCCATCAGCACAATGTTAGAAATCCTGACCCCAGCGTCCAACTGGGCAGACTGGACCTGCCCCAATATCTCCGACGGCAGAAGATTCCGGGAAAACCCGCTCCTTCCGGTGGCGCAGAAGCTGCAATTCATTTTACACCCGACCTGGGTGGAAATGCAAATAGAATAGCCATGATGGTAATGCATGAGCACCGACTCCACCAGCTCGCCGTCTCCCAGCTGAAACAAATACTTTACCGTTCCATCCCGTGAGACCCGCTTATCCACTGCCTTGACGGAGGGAATCCGGTAGTCCTCTCCCAGCCTTCCCCGCAGTTCCCGGGAGAGATCGGTCATTTCTTCAAAGCTCTCCACGCCCCGGTGCACCCAGTGGAATACCTGCTTGGCCCGGTATCCCGGCAAGCCTTGAGCCTGAAAAGCGCGTCCCAGCTCTTCCAGGGTCATGGACTTAATATCCGCCTTATCCAACTCTTTCCCTCTATCCTTTGCATTTTCGGAACCGGGCTGCGAAAAAACCGTCCGATGCCCCGGAAAAGGGGGTCATGGTAAGCATATGCTCCGGCTCGTCAATACAGCGCTGAATTCCACAATCTATTTTCATCGGCTCAAAGCCGTTGTTTTCCTTTAAAAACCGCTCCGCTACCTGGGCGTTCTCCGCCGGATTCAAGGTGCAGGTGGAATATACCAGCACACCTCCCGGCTTTACCTTTTCTGCCGCCTGGCGCAGAATCGTATATTGCAGCTCCGGCAGCTCCTTGAACTGCTCCAAGCTGCGGTAACGTATTTCCGGCTTCCTGCGTATGACCCCAAAGCCGGAGCAAGGCACGTCGCACAGCATCCGGTCCACCTGCGGCATGGAGCCAAACCCCTGAGCCGCATCGTTCAGACCCGCCTCAATTTTATCCAACCCCAAACGCTTCGCGCCGTCTGCAATCAGCTTAACCCGACTGCTGTAAAGGTCAAACGCATACACCGGACCCTCTGTCTCTTGGGCAATGGTAAAGCTTTTTCCACCTGGCGCGGCACAGCAGTCACAAACCGTCACGCCGGGTATAGGGTCCAGCAGCTTGCAAACCATCTGCGCAGAAAGGTCCTGCACATGAAAAAGGCCTTCCTGAAATTCCGGCAACTCGCTGGGAGAACCAACATTCTCTAAGACTGCCGCCCCTTCCACGCCAGTCAAGGGGGTTAGCTTTACACCATGTTCTGCCAATCGTTCTCTGAGCTGATCAACACTACATCTCAATCGGTTCACTCGAATATACAAAGCTGGATGCTCCGAAAAGCTCTCCAAAAGCTGTAAAGTTACAGCCTTGCCATAGCTGCGCTGCCACAGCCGAATCAACTCCTCAGGCACCGAAAACCGCAGGCTCATCGCAGAAGCTTCATTGCCCTCAGGCAGCGTGAGCTCTCCTTTTTTACGCAGCAAGCCCCGCAAGACGCCATTCACAAATCCCGACAACCGCTCCCTGCCCATTGTTTTCAGCGCGTTGACAGTCTCATTAACCGCTGCAGAATCCGGCACCCGGTCCAGATACATAATCTGATAAGCCCCACAGCGCAGTGCCGCCATGGCTACGGCATCCGGCTTTTTCTTTGGGTCCCTCAGGCACTGCCTAAGCCAATAGTCCAGGGTCAGTCTGCGCTCCAACACCCCATAAAACAGAGTGGACGCCAGCGCACTGTCCCGTCTGTCCAGGCCCGCGTTGCGCAAAACCTGGTCCAGCACTACATTAGAGTACCCATCCTGCTTTTCCATTTGCAGAAGCGCCTGCAGGGCAGCGCTTCTGGCGGTTTGGTTCGTCTTCTTCATATCATCCTTATAGTTTTCTGGTATGCGGTCTTATTCCATCACAGCGCCGGCTGAAAGCGGGTGTCCCAGCAGGTACTCTTTACCGCCCATTTTCTTTCCCTTCTCCGTTTGCAGTTCTGTGATCCGCAGCGCGTTCTGTCCACAGCACACCACCAGCTCCCCTGCAAGGTCCCATACCGTTCCCGGCTCTCCGCTGTGCTCTATCACCCGCGAGCCCAACAGCTTCAGCCGTTTTCCATCCAACACTGCCGCCGCACAGGGCCAGGGGTTCAACCCCCGTATGCGATCATGCACCTGTTGTGCGGGCATGGTCCAGTCAAGGGCCGACATCTCCTTTTTCAGCATAGGTGCCAGCGTGACCTGACTCTCATCCTGACACACCCGGGTCAAGTCCCCTTGCTGCAGCTGCTCCAATGTGTCGGTCAAAAGCTTTGCTCCCAGTATTTTCAGCCGGTCAAAGAGCTCCCCCGCAGTTTCTTCGGGCCCAATCTCCGTCTCTGCCCGTCGCAAAATATCCCCGGAGTCCATACCCTCCGCCATATACATGGTAGTGACGCCGGTCACAGCGTCTCCATTGAGCACCGCCCACTGAATGGGCGCAGCCCCCCGGTACTTAGGCAAAAGGGAGCCATGAACATTGATGCAGCCCAGCTCTGGCAGCTCCAGTACCCGGGGCGGCAGCAATTTTCCATAGGCCACCACCACAATCAGCTCAGGCGCCAGCCGGGCAAGCTCCTCCTGCACAGCCTCGTCCCGCAGGGTCAATGGCTGATATACGGGAAGCCCATTCTGTAAAGCCAATTCCTTCACAGCGGGCGGCAATAATTTGTGGCCCCGGCCCTTTGGTTTATCCGGCTGGGTGTACACACCGCAGATCTCATGCCCCTGATCGATCAGAGCCTGTAATGAGGGGACTGCAAAGTCAGGCGTACCCATAAACACAATGCGCATTCTGTCTCTCCTTATTTTTCTTCTCTCAGGGCTTCAATCTCCTCCTGGGTCAGCATCCGGCTGGCCTTATCAGTAAACACGACCCCATGAAGATGGTCGATCTCATGGCAGAAGGCCCGGGCGCACAGCTCGTCGCCTGTCGTCTCAAACCACTTGCCCTTACGGTTCTGCGCCCTGACCGTCACCCGCATGGGGCGGGTCACCTCACCCCATTCGTTGGGCAGAGAAAGGCAGCCCTCCGGCCCTGTCTGCTCTCCTTCTGTGGCAATAATCTCCGGGTTGATCAATTCAATAGGCCCATCGCCAACGTCGACAATACATACCCGCCGCAATACGCCCACCTGCGGCGCTGCCAGCCCCGCGCCGTTGGCTTCATACAGGGTATCCTGCATATCGTCCAGCAGCTGGTGGAGCTTACGGTCAAACTTCTCCACTGGGCGGCACTCCTTTTTCAAAATATCTTCTCCAAACTGTACAATATTCCGAATGGCCATAGCTTATTGTCATATCCTTTCTGACTGTATACTGGCTGTACGCCTTACATCACTCGATTGGGATTCGGGTCCGCATATACGGTCACTGGCTGAAATTCCTTGATCCCGGAAAAATCTCCCAAAAGCCTTGCAATCATCTCCCGCAGACGGGGCGTGTTCTTACATTTTATGATCAGCTTATACCGGTATTTCCCACTGACCTTTGCCACGGACGCCGGCGACGGCCGCAGAACCCGCAGGGGCATACCTGCATATTTCCGCTCCACCAGTTGACCCAGCTCCTGCAAAAAACGCTCCGCCGCCTGCCGGGTAAGCGGGTCCTCCGGCCCCACAAAGCCAATCACAAGAATGTCCACATAGGGCGGATAGAGCAGGGCCTTGCGGTAGTGGAGCTCCCGCTGGGCAAAGCCGAAGTAATCCTGCTTCGCTGCCAGATGAAGCACCGGGTTCTCCGGGACAAAGGTCTGCACAATAGCCCGGCCCGGGTACTTCCCCCGCCCCGCCCGGCCGATTACCTGGGTAAGCAGGTCAAAGGTGCGCTCGTTGCTGCGAAAATCATCGCTGTAAAGAGACTGGTCCGCAGAGAGCACCCCCACTAAGGTGACATTCTCAAAGTCGAGTCCCTTTGCCACCATCTGGGTCCCCACCATAATGTCATACTCCCCCCTGGAGAACTCCGCCAGCCGGCGCTCCAAGGAATACCGGCCCGACATAGAGTCTGTATCCACCCGCAGAATCCGCGCTTCAGGCAGCAGCGCCCGAAGCTGTTCCTCTGCCTTTTGCGTCCCAAGCCCCCGAAAGGCAAGCCGGTCGCTGCCGCAAGTGGGACATTTTTTCAGCAAAGGGGTGGAATACCCGCAGTAATGACACATCAGCCTCCGATTCGCGCTGTGATAGGTGAGGGAGATGCTGCAATTCGGACAACTCACCACCTCCCGGCAGGAGCGGCAGCTAACAAAGGTGTGGTAGCCCCGCCGGTTCAGCAAAACAATCGATTGCTTCCCCTGTTCCAGGTTCTGGGCCAACGCCTCTGCCAGAGTAGAGCCAATCGCGTTCTCGCTGCCCGGGTAGTCCTCCCAGTTCATGTCGGCAAGCATTACCTCTGGCAGCTGGGCCTCCCCGAACCGGGCCTCTAGCCTGTGAAACAGGAATTTACCCTCCTTGGCCATAGAATAGGCCTCTACCGACGGTGTAGCCGAGGACAGCAAACAAAATGCCTCTGCTTTGGCGCAGCGGTAGCGGGCCACCTCCCTGGCGTCATAACGGGGGCTGGACTCCGATTTATAGGTATGCTCCTGCTCCTCGTCAATGACAATCAGCCCCAGCTCCTTTACCGGGGCAAACACCGCCGAGCGGGTCCCCACCGCGATTCGCGCCTCTCCCCGGCGCAGCCGCTTCCATTCGTCCAGCCGTTCCCCCAAAGACAGGCCGCTGTGAAGCACCGCCACACTGTCCCCAAAATTCTGCTGAAACAGACAGAGCGTCTGGGCAGTCAAAGAGATCTCCGGCACCATGACGATCACGCCCCTGCCCTTTTTCAGCACATACTCAATGAGTTTGAGAAACACAGACGTCTTTCCGCTGCCGGTAACGCCATACAGCAGAGCGCACCGCCGGCCCTCCGCAGCATGCTCATACTCGTCGCAGAGTCCATCCAGGGCTTGCTGCTGAGAGGGGGAAAGCACCAGCTGAGACAGACTCTGGGTCCTGCCCTCCATGGCCTCCGGCCTGCGGTAGACCTCATACTCAAAAACCTCTGCCGCGCCCTTTTCCGCCAGTGCCTTGACCACAGAAGACGAAGCGCCGGTAAAATAGCAAAGCTCCTTTTCCGCCGCCTCCCCTACCTCCACCAACACCTGGTAGACCTCCCGCTGCCGGGGCGTCAGCTTGCCGGTAAAATCCAAGACAGGCCGCACCATCCGGGAGACCGCGTCCTTAATCCGGCTTGCCGCCAGATTCACCCTGCACACCACGCCCTTGTCCAAAAGCCTCTGCAGCTCCGGACAGGTTCGATCAATTCCCAAGGCAGCCGACAGCTTTTCAAAGGGCATGGCCCGGCCGGCAGAACGCAGAGCGGTAATGATCTGCCAGGACACATTGTCCCAGGCCTCCCGGTCAAAGTCTGTAAACCCCTGCTCCAGCACATAGCTGTCCTTAAGACGAAGCTGCATTCCCGAGGGCAGCATCAGCTTGACCGCCTCAAACAGGGTACAGTAATACCGGTCCTTCATCCAAACAGCCATTTCCAAAGCCTGAGCCTCCAGCGCTGGCTCCTGGTCCAGCACCCTGGAGATCGACTTCAGCCGTTCCCCCTCCTGGCCGCCCAGAGAGAATACCATACCCACCCGTTCCCGATTCCCGGCGCCAAAGGGTACGGTCACCCGCATCCCGGGGAGCAGCCGCTCCCGCAGCTGCTCCGGCACCCGGTAGGTGAACAGCTTGTCAAAATGGTAGACTGCATTCTCTACCGCTACCTGGGCCAGAGACGTCATCCTTCAATTTCTTTTGGCTCAATAATACGGTAGCGGTCCTGGACAAAGTCCTGAACAGCCAGGTCTACCGGCTTTTCCACCAGCTTAGCCCCTTCATTTTCCGCCTGCTCCGAGATCTGCCGGGCCCGCTTGGCAACGGCAATGACCAGGGAATACTGGTTCATGTGGGGCGTTTTGATAATGTTTGCAGATGGCTTCAGCATACTGATACCACTTTCCTTTCTCTGTTACATGGTATTGTCGTACTTTATCTATTCAAAACCTGCTGAACAAAGCCAGGATTTCTGACATATTTTCTCTTTTCACTTCGGAGGATCGCCAGCATGTCCTCCACTGCGTCCTCCAAACGGTCGTTGACTACAATATAGTCATAGTCCTCCGCATGGGGCAATTCCTCCCGGGCAGCAGCCAGCCGTTTGCGGACTGTCTCATCATCCTCTGTGCCCCGGTCCCGCAGACGCTTTTCCAGCACCTCCATAGAGGGCGGGGTAATGAACACAGAAACACAGTCCGGAGCCAGCCTTTTAATCTGCGCTCCGCCCTGCACGTCAATTTCCAGCACCACGTCCAACCCCTGAGCCAGCCACTCCTCAACCGGTTCCCTGGGGGTGCCATAGCAGTTGCCCACATATTCAGCGTGTTCCAGCATCCGGCCTCCGGCCACCAGCTCCTGAAATTCCTCCCGGCTCATGAAATAGTAGTCCTTCCCGTTCTCCTCTCCGGGCCGAGGCTGGCGGGTTGTGGCCGAAACCGACATTCTCAGGTTCCCGTCCTGCCGGAACAGCTCCTTCAGAATCGTACCCTTTCCCCCGGCCGATGGCGCGGAGACCACCAGCAATATTCCTTTTTTCATCCTATTCTCCCTCCCCGGCAGCGTCCTCACGGCCATTGAAGCGCCCGGCCACAGTCTCAGGCATAATGGCCGACAGCACCACGCTGCCGCTGTCCATAATGATCACGGTTTTGGTCTTCCGGCCAAAGGTCGCGTCGATCACCGCGCCTCGCTCCCTGGCCTCCTGCACCAGGCGTTTGATGGGGGCCGACTCATTGCTGACCACAGCCACCACCTTGTCGGCGGAAACCATATTTCCGAACCCGATATTCACCAGCTTCACAGTATCAGCCTCCCATCCCATCCATAGGGCGCGGCGTTATTCCACGTTCTGCACCTGCTCCCGTATCTTTTCAATCTCCGCCTTCAGGTCCACCACCAAATAGGCGATCTCCGGATTCTGAGACTTGGAGCCAATGGTGTTAGCCTCCCGGTTCATCTCCTGAATCAGAAAATCAATTTTACGGCCCACCGGCTCCGTCAACTCCACCATCTTTTCCAACTGGGCAAAGTGGCTGCGCAGGCGAACGATCTCCTCATCAATAGCGGTCTTTTCGGCAAAAACAGCCACCTCAGTCAGCACTCTTTGCTCGTCAAAACGACTGTCCCCCAACAGCTCCTGTATCCTGGTCCTGAGCCGTTCCCGGTACTCTTCCGCCGCCTGGGGAGCCAATGCCTCAATTTGATCTGTCAAGGCCAGCACATTGGCAGCCTTCTCCATAATGTCCAGCTTCAGCCGCTGCCCCTCGGTCTCCCGCATCTGCAGCAGAGAATCCACTGTGGGTCCGGCCACCTGCAGCACTGCCTGCCAAACCGCCTCCTCGTCCTCCGGAGCCTTGCGCACGGTCAGCACCTCCGGACAGCGGCTGAGTAGGGCCAGGGTGGGGCCGTCGGGCAGCGAGTAGCGTTCCTGCAGCTCTGCCAACGCCCCGCAGTAGCCCGCCGCCAGGGCATGGTTGATCTCAACCTGCACGCCGGCCTCCTGCAAATGATCGATCTGCAAAAAAACATCCGCCTTGCCCCTGGAAAGCCGGCTCTGAAGATACGCCTTCAGCTTATCCTCCAAAAACAGGTAGCCCCGTGAAAGCCGGGTGTTCTGCTCAAAAAATTTGTGATTGACCGTTTTTACCTCAAATACAATGTGCCAGCCGTCAACCGTAGCCTCACCCCGGCCAAAGCCTGTCATACTTTTCAGCATTCCTGATCCATCCCATCCTTTGAGGATACTAAAAGGGCGCAAACCCCTAACTTAGAAATTTTACCATTTTCCCGGCCTTCATGCAACCGCTTTCCTGAAGTTTTCATAGTTTATTAAGAAAAACCCGCGGCAGACAGGCTTCCGCAGGCAATTTAACTAATGATATTCGTACTTAACGATAGTATTCATAGGCGTAAAGGCATGCAGCTCGTCCTGTTCAAAGCCTCTGGCCTGAAAAAAGCCGAAAAAGTCCGGGAAAGCCGTCTCAATGCGGTCCGCGCCGAAGGTCTCCCCATAAGAGGCCGCAGAACGCATGAGAGAGTCCAGAACAAAAACCTCCTCGCCCTGAGGAGGACGGGAAAAATCAAATCCCTCCGCTGCAAGGCGAAGAATCCGCAGCGTGCCGCCGTCCAGCTCCAAAGCCACCCAGCCCAGGGTCTCCCCCCGTTCCCGCATGGCAAGCACCCGGGCCTCAGACCCGGCGTTCTCCACCTCTGCCAGCAGCTTTCTCTCTTGGTCCCGGTCCTCCATAGGCAAAATTTCAATCATTCCAAACGCCTCCCTCTCTGCGGAGCTTAGTCAGAAAGCCGCTGAAATATTCCGGCAGCCCCGCTGAAAACTCCATATATTCTCCTGTTGTCGGGTGGACAAAGCCAAGCCGCCCTGCATGAAGGCACTGGCCATGCAGCTCTGTCAGAACCTTTTTGGGCCCATATACCGGGTCCCCTGCCACCGGATGGCCCAGGCTGGCCAAATGTACCCGAATCTGATGGGTGCGGCCAGTCTCCAATCGCAGGCGCAGATAGGTAAAGCCGAGCAGACGCTCCTCCACATAGTAGTGGGTCACCGCCTCTCTGGCCGAGGGCGAGCCTGGCAGCACTGCCATTTTCTTCCGCTCCACCGGGTGACGCCCAATAGGAGCGTCTATCACACCTGCCTCAGCCTTTATCCCGCCATACACCACTGCCCGGTATTCCCGGGTCAGACTGTGGGCCTGAATCTGTCCGGCCAAGCCCCGATGAGCGTGGTCATTCTTCGCCACCAAAAGCAGACCGCTGGTGTCCTTGTCAATGCGGTGGACAATGCCCGGACGAAGCACCCCGTTTATACCAGAGAGACCTTTGCCGCAATGATGCAGCAGAGCATTCACCAACGTGCCAGTATAGTTGCCAGGGGCCGGGTGAACCACCATGCCCTTGGGCTTGTTGACTACCAGCATATCGTCGTCTTCAAAGACGATCTCCAAAGGAATCGCTTCCGGCAGAACATCCAACGCCTTGGGCTCCGGCAGAACCACCTGAACCAGCTGACCCGCCGCCAGCTTTGCGCTTTTTGAGAGGGTTTTCCCTGCTGAGGTCACCAGGCCTTGCCCAATCAGGCTTTGCGCTGCAGAGCGGCTGACTCCCTCCAACTCCTCCGCCAGCAGCTTATCCAGACGCATGCCAGAGTCTGTGACTGTGATTTGAATATGCCGTTCCATTATCCGTCAGCTCCCAGAGCTCTCTTCCGCCTTGGCGCCCGCCTGCTTTTCCCGGTGCATGACCCAAAGATAGTGGGCCACAAGAAAGCAGGAGCCAATGGTCACACAGCAGTCGGCAATATTAAAAATGTACCCGAAGAACATCACATGGATAAAATCCACCACATAGCCGTTAACGATGCGGTCAATCAGGTTCCCGACTCCTCCCGCCAGCAGCAGCGCCGCCGCCACATAGCTGAACACACTGTGGTGCTTATAGAGGAACAACGCCGCCAGAATCGCCCCGGCCACAACCAGAGTAAGGGCAGTCACCAGCCAGATCACATTGCCAAAAAGGCCAAAGGCGGCGGCGGGGTTTTCCAGATAGCTCAGCTCCAACAATCCGGGAATCACAGTAAAGGGCTGTCCTCCATTGGGCTTCAGCATATCCTGAACCATCCCCTTGGTGACCTGGTCCAATATAATCAGCAGCACAGAGGCCGCCAGTACAGTGGTCTTTTTAAATGCGTCTTTCCTCAAGGGTGTCTCCTCCCATGTCCGGCTTCTCTCACGATCTTCTATGCTTGCGGCCATCCACTTCCACCCCATCGCCAAAGGGCAGATTACTGTAGTTGTTTATTTTCTCCCTGCGCAAGGCCTCAGGAATATTGCTGTGAGCATTCAAATTGATGCCCACTGAGGAGAGGTCGTCATCCTCCATATAGTCCTCCGGCGGCTGAGATGGCTGCAGCTGCTCCTGCACATAGTTCACACGGTCATTCAGGGTACGGGGCTGGCGGGGCGGCTCCTGACTGGCCCTGGTCGCCGGACGGAGCGGCTCCTCCTGAACCGGCGGAGCAGTGCGAAGCTCCCGCTGGGGCTCAGGCGGGCGCGGCGCGGATACGGATACTGCCTCAGGCTCCTCCTGCTGCCTCATCCTGCGGGCCGGACGGGGTGCGGGCTCTGGCACAGGCGGCTCCGGCTCTGGCTGAGGCTCATGCCGGGGAGCCGCCGGGGCCGGCAGTTCCGGCTCTGGCTCAACAGCCCAAACAGAGGGCGCGGGCTCCGGCTGACGGACCGGCTCCTGTATGGGCCGCTCCTCCTTCTGCCGGAACACCGGAATATGGTCAATGCATTCCAGATGCTTTTTATACATTTCCAGCAGAGAAGATCGAAATGCCGTTACCTGCCGCTTAATCTCCTCCAGCTCCGCCTTTTTCGACTCTGCCTGCTGGGTATACTCCCTGGCAGACCGGGAGGCCTCCTCCTGGGCCGTGCTGGTAATGCGCCGGGCCTCCTCCTGGGCCTCCAAAAGCTTGGCCTCCGCCTGAGCCCGGGCCTCCTGAATCATCGCGTCCGCCTTGTCCTGAGACTCCTTTACCAGGTCCTTGGACATTTTCTGCGCGCTGAGGATCGCCTCCTTGATCCCTTCCTCCTCCTGCCGGTATACCTCGATCTTCTGGGCAAGGATCGAGAGCTTTTTCTGGGTATCCGCATTTTTCGAGGCCAGCTCTGAGTTGAGCATAGCCAGCTCTCCCGCCTGCTTCACCGCGGCGTCGCGCTCCCCGATCAGCTCCTGAAAGGACGCGGCCACCTGGTCGATAAAATTATCCACATCCTCCGGCTTATAGCCGGAAAAGCCGGCTTTTCCAAAGCTTACCTCGTTGATCTCCTTAACCGTCAGCATCTGGAAGTTCCTCCCTATTCGTATTTCCTGCATTTCACCGTTAGCCTGCCCTTGCTTGTCAAGGGTCCCAATGAATCCACAATAAATTTGCCATGACCTCTGATGGAGAGCACGTCGCCCTCCTCTATCCGCCGGTCCGTGTCCAACACCTCCCGGTGGTTAAGGGCCGCAAGCCCTACCGTCACCATACCCGCCGCCTTCTCCCGGCTTGTCCGGCAAAGAAGGGCGGTCAAACAGTCCAATCGGTTAGAGGCAACCACGCCGCTGATTGCCCGGTACGTCCGAATCACCGGCAGAGGCGCCTCATATCCCTCTGTGATTTTCACTCCAACCCGACCGATCTTCCGGATATTATCCAGAAAGAACCGGCGCATCTCCTCCCGTACAAAGACGACGCAGTGGTCTTCCCCAATAAGAATATCGCCCACCACGTCCCTCTCTATGCCAAGTCCCATAAACGAACCAAGAAAATCTCTGTGGCCAGGCCTGTCCTCCCGCCGGAACCCAAGCGTCAGTGCGGCAATGGGAAACGCCGTTGGCTCCGGCTCCATATAGTCGGGAAAAAAGCCTGCCATCCTCCGCTCCGCATCCTCATAGCCGCCCCACAGCAGGCGGGAGCCTGACTCCCACTTCAAAAAGTCCTGGCACATTGCCGCCTGGCTCTCGTCCAGAAAGCCCAAAAAGCAGGGCCGGCGCTGTGAAGCCCGCAGGCAGTCCCGAAGCTTGGCCCGCAGCAGCTCCGTCTCATTCCTCTTGTGGTCCATCAAAAATACAACCCGTTATTTTCCAGCTCGTCCAGTACATTGTCGCCGGTCAGGTCAACATTATACGGCGTAATGATAAAGGTGGACGTGGCAATGCGCTTGATCTTCCCATTGTTGGCATATGCCACCCCACTGAGAAAATCCACAATACGCCGGGAGATATCCTTCTCTGTTTTTTCCAGGTTGAGCACCACAGTGTGGCGGCGGAGCAGCTCGTCGGCAATAGAGCGCACCTCGTCTCCAAAGGAGACCGGCTTGCACACTACTACCTGCAGCTGTGTTTTGGCGTTGATATTGACCACCTTGCCCTGCGGCGCAGCCTCCCGCTCCCGGGAAGAGTAGCCGGAAGAAAAAGGTGCGAAAGAAGCAAAGGAGGATACGCTTCCCCGCCGGGTCTCATCCGAAAAGGAGACCGGCTTCTCCTCGGGTTCCTCCTCCTCTTCCTCCTCTGGGTACTCCTCATATTCATACTCGTCATCCGGCG
>NZ_JBQISV010000042.1:0-17289 GCF_056800975.1 Acutalibacter sp. | reverse complement strand
AGCAGAAACAAGGCTGCGCGAAGGAAAAGTTTCGTCAACCTTTTCAAAGGTTGCAGGGTGTGGGGCAGAGCCCCACGACCTTGACCTTAAAACGGCGGCGCAGTAAACAAAGGAGCGAGGTACGAGGTTACTCCCTCAACCAAGTTTGGGACGGGGTAAGACTGCGCCGCCGTCGACTTGCCGCAGGCAAGTCGAACTTAGCGAGGTCGACCGCAGGGAGACCAGCGGACGGTCAAAGAGCTGTAAATGTAGGAGAAAGCAGTTTGCCGGTACTTCTGTCAGGAGAAGTCCCCTGCTCCACAATCGACCTGCCTGCGGAACAGGGGAACCAGCGAGCGCAGACGCGCGGTCTTTGCGCGGGTGCGGAAGGTTTGCGAAGCAAAAGCTTCCGAGCGTCCTGATTTGCGGGGGGCGTAGATTGTTGGTGTTTCTGTCGAGGGAAGCCGGAGCAAAGAAAAAGAAGTGTTATATTTAAGAAGTCGAAACCCCAAAAGAAACAAAAGCAATATTATAATTTCTTCCTCTTGACATTCTCCCCCAGTCCCCCTATAATAATAGCAGCAAATGGTCTTCGGGGCAAGGTGAAATTCCTGACCGGCAGTAAAGTCTGCGAACGAAGCAGGGCGGCAGCGCCCGTGCTTCGCCGAACCGGTGAAATTCCGGTACCGACGGTGAAAGGGGCTGTGCAGCTGGCGCGGCCCCCCAGTCCGGATGGTAGAAGATCCCACGGCAAGCCTGGGCGGTTATGGCCTTGTTTTGCCGTGCCGTATCCTGCCGAAACAAAGCCCCTGGCAATGCGCCGGGGGCTTTTTGTCTGGACCTTTGCCAAAATCTGAACTCGGAAAGGGTGCGTAGCAATGCAAAATGTCAAAGAGAAAATCAGCCTGGATGGGGGTTCTCTCAAGAGGGGAAGAGTGAGAAAGCTGGCGGTGACCGCCGTGCTGGGGGCCGTGTCGGCAGCGTTGATGTTTGTGGCCTTTCGGGTGCCGCTGATGCCCAGCTTTATTCAGCTGGACCTGTCGGAGCTGCCAGCGCTGATTGCGGCCTTTAGCCTGGGGCCTGTCAGCGGGGTGGCGGTATGCCTTATTAAAAACCTGGTGCATCTGCTGGTGACCACCACCGGCGGCGTGGGGGAGCTGTCTAACTTTTTGCTGGGCGCGGCCTTTGTGCTGCCGGCTGGGCTTGTCTACCGGTTTCGTAAGGACCGGGTAGGGGCGCTGCTGGGTTCGCTGGCAGGAGCAGCGCTGATGGCCCTGGCCAGCCTGCCCAGCAACTATTTCATTACTTACCCCTTTTACGCCATGCTTATGCCTATGGAGGCCATTCTGGACATGTACCGGGCGATTAACCCCAATGTGCAGACCTTGATGGACGCGCTGGTGTGGTTCAACATACCCTTTACGTTTGTGAAAGCGATGCTGAGCGTGGGTGTGACGTTTTTGATTTACAAACGCATTTCGCCTGTGTTGAAGGGGAAGAGCTGAAAAGCAGTATTGTTTTTGTTGCGGCTTCTCTCAGTGAGGGCGAAAAGGAGGGGCTTCTCCCTCTGAATGGACCGGCCGCAGATCATGCGCTCGCCGTCTTGCTCCGCAAGCCGTAGAAGCTTTGCTCCGCAAACCTTCCGCAGCCGCGCAAGGGCCGCGCGTCTGCGCTCGCTGGGCTGGGTTCTCTGAATTGACCGGCTGCGAACAGGCCGCTGGGAGAAAAAGTAAACCTTTTTTTGTCAACCTATCTTGACAGGAGTAGCGGCAAGCTGCTTCCTCTGAGTTTGCAGCTCTTTAACCGTCCGCTGGTCTTCCTGCGGTCGACCGTGCTAGGCTTGCCTCTGGCAAGTCGACGGCGGCGCTGCTGGTTCCTGTCCTGTGCTGAGAGTTTGGAGCGAGGTCAGCGCCTCGCTCCTTTTGCTTCTGCGCCGTCCTTTTTTAGGTCAAGGTTGCCTCCGGCGGCTAAGCTCACGAAGTGAACTCGCAGGCTCTGTCCCTGGATCGCATAATTTTTGACCTGCACCTACTTTAGCAGCTTTTCATAGTGGAAGCTTCCCATGGCCCGCCGCAGCAGCACTGCCGCCAGGCCCGCGCACACCAGCCCAATCCCCAGCAGCAGCCACCCGCTGATTAGCAGCACCCCCGTGAACTGTCCCACAAACAAAAACAGCACCGGCAGAATGAGGAACACCGCCCCCTGCTGGGCGTCCTCCACGCTCTGGGCCTTGGCCGAAAAGCGCACGATTAAGGTAATGGCAATCAGCGACACCGCCGGAGACACCAGCAGCAGGATCAGCAGCCATTTCCAGTCCGGCGCGGCCAGAGAGCCCCCAAGCAAACAGCTCTCTACCTCTACCACGGCCAGCATGACCCCAAAGGACACGGCGGACACAGCTATGCTGAGAAAAAACGCCGCGCACACCTTGGCTCTGAAAATTTGTCCCAGCGACAGGGGACAGTACAGAAGGGTTTCCAGGGTGCGCTTTTCCTTTTCGCCCACAAACGAGGTGGCAGACATGACAGACGAGGTCATTATGGGAATGAGCAGGAAAAACGGCGGCATCAGGTAGTTGAGCAGCAGCTCGGCCAGCACCCGCAGAGGCAGCTCGCCCTGAACAGAAACGGGCAGCATCTCCACCAGCCGGGTCAGCTCGGCCTGCTGCTCTGGTATAAAATGGGTCAGCAGCAGGAACATGCTGGGGATAAAAATGGTGAGCACCAGGGGCACGATGAACAGAACGGAGAGCATACGCTTGTTCGCTGTAATGCCCTGGATATCTTTTTTGATAATGGCAAGCATAGAGCGGCTCATAGGTTGGCCTCCTTCTGGGTGAGGGCGAAGTATACGTCCTCAAGACTGGGCAGCTGGGTGGAGAGCTGGTAGAGCTCGCCGCCGTTTTCTATCACGCTGCGGGCGATTTGGGGCAGCTGGTCCTCTGAGGAAAGGGGGAGCAGGTATTCCTCCGGCGCGGCGCGAAAAGGAGCAAAGCTCTCTGGCGCGGCCTTGGCCCGCACCCGCGCTGTCATCCCCTGCCCAGAGGCCTCCCGCAAAGCGTCCAGAGCGCCCAGGGCCAGCAGCCGCCCCTGGGCCATCAGCCCATACCGGGTGCAGACCTCCTGGGCGTAGCGCAGCTGGTGGGTGCACAGAAACACAGTGGTCCCCTCCTCCTCTGCCAGACTGCGGATGAGGCGGTGGACATTCTGGGCGCTCTCCGGGTCCAGGCCAGAGGTGGGCTCATCCAGAAACAGGATTTTGGGCCGGTGCATCAGCGCCCGGGCCAGAGACAGCCGCTGCCGCATACCAGTGGAGTAGGTAGCCAACCGCTGGTCTTTGGCCTCCGCCAGCTCCAGCTGGGCCAGCAGCTCCCCGGCCCGGCTGCGGCTTTCGGTGACAGAGAGTCCGTAAAGGTCCCCGAAAAACAGCAGATTCTGCATACCGGTGAGATTGTCATACATCTGGGCGTGCTCGGTCACCACCCCAGAAAGGGCGTGGACCTTCTCCGGCTCCCGGGCGGGGTCTGTGTCAAACACCCTGCAGGAGCCCCCGCTGGGGGCAAGCATCCCTTCCAGCAGCTTGACAGTGGTGGTCTTTCCCGCGCCGTTGGGCCCCAAAAAACCGAACACCTCTCCGGGTTCCAGGGTCAGGCTCACAGCGTCCACTGCCAGCTTGCCGCCGGCATAGGCTTTGGTCAGGCCGTTCATGGCGACTGCGTTCATAAATATTTTCTCCCTTCTCTTTCCAGGCTGTGCAGGAGCTCCTGAAAGCGGGGGTCCTCCCCCAGCTCTCCAAAGGCCGGGTGTTCAGCCAGAGTATGAAAAATGTCCCGGCGCACCGCCGCCTCGTCCCGAGGGGGCTGGCTGCCCAGGGTCAGCTCCTGTTCCAGCCAGCTGTCCAGCAGGTCAAAATAGCTGTCTCCCTTCAGGCTCAGGGGGTAGATGTCCGACAGGGCCAGGCGGCGGTATTTTTCCAGCAGCTTCAGGGCTTTGTCCGGCTGGCGGCAGCGCAGGCACTCCTGGGCGGCGGTCAGAAAGAGGGACAGCTGAAAGCCCGGGTGCAGGCGGTCCAGCTGAAAGGCCTCCGCCACTGCCAGCAGGCGGCAAAGGGTCTCCTCAAAGGCCGGGCCCTCTGCCGGACAGAGCCGGAGGTAGGCCAGCTGCTGGCTCAGCAGCTCCAGCACAGTCTGGTACATGCCTGCCTGCAAAACCCGCCGGGCCTGCAGCGGCTGGCCGGTCATCTGATAGCCCTCGGCCAGCAGGGGCTCCAGGCACAGCCGCAGGCTGACCTGGGGCTCCAACAGCTGAACCGCCTCCTCTCCCCGGCCCAGCCGCAGCAGACAGAAGCCTTGCAGCCCCAGGGCCTGGCTGAGCAGAGAGGCGCTGCCCCCCAGCTCCTGCACCCGGCTCAGCAGGGGCAGGGCCTCTTCCAGAGTGGCGAGGACCGCCTCCGGCTCTCCTGCCTGAGAACAGTGGTTGACATAGAGGCTGCCTAGCTGCAGCAGCAGCCGGGGGCAGGCCCAGTATTTTTTTGCCAGCTCCCGGCAGCGGTCCATCACCTGGGGAAAGGGGCGGGCGGCAAAGTCCTTTACCAGCTCCTGGCAGAGCCGCCGCAGGTCCTGGGTGGACAGCTGGGGCTGGTAGTCCATGAGCTGGTCAATGGTCACATGAAAAAAGGAGGCCAGCCTGGGGAGCAGGGTGATGTCCGGGTAGGTGGCGCCGGTCTCCCACTTGGAGACTGCGGTGTTGGACACCCCGGCAAAGTCCGCCAGTTGGTCTTGGGTGACTCCCAGCCTGCGGCGGTTTTCCAGAATGGCCTGGCCAATGTTGATTTCTTGCATACATTCACCTCGCTTGAAGCCTGTATTCACAGCCGCCGGATGGGCGCGGGACATTTCTGCCCGGCAGGGAAAGAGAGCGTGGAGGTTCACAGCGGCTAAATCCTTGCCGTATTCCGGGCGTTTTGACGCGGTCCGGGAGGAAGGAGGCTGTGCTCAGCCGGCGTGGGGGCTGTAAATACGGGTCCTGATATTCTATAGTATAGGCCGGTTCCTCCGGAAAGGCAAGGGAGCGTCAGGGGATTTTGGTTGAAAAAGTTGCTTGACAGGCAACTGATGTAGAGACAAAGCAAAAAAAGCCCCCCAATTGGGAGCTTATCTTTGCTGTTATCCTGCTATTTTCTCAACAAATCGGCGTGGGTGACCTCTCCGCCGCCGGCGTCCAGCTCCTGTATAGCGGCATCATGAAGAAAAAAGCCCATTTTTTCCCGCGGTCAGCCCCGCAAAACGAAAACTGCAAAAAAAATTTGAATTTCTTTGCCTTTCCTATGGAATTTTTCGGAAATTCTTGGTATAATCAGTGTGTAATCGGAGAGATGTGATTTTGATTCCGGTTGAACATTCTTTAGGAGGTTGTTACCAATGAGCCACAAGTATGTTTACCTGTTCAGCGAAGGCGACGGTTCCATGCGCGAGCTGCTGGGCGGTAAGGGCGCGAACCTGGCCGAGATGACGAAGCTGGGACTGCCGGTCCCTCAGGGCTTTACCATCAGCACCGAGGCCTGCACCCAGTATTACGAGGACGGCCGGAAGATCAACGACGACATTCAGGCGCAGATCATGGAGTACGTAGGCAAGATGGAGGAGATCACCGGCAAAAAGTTCGGCGACAAGACAAACCCCCTGCTGGTCTCTGTGCGCTCCGGCGCCCGGGCCTCTATGCCCGGCATGATGGATACCATCCTCAACCTGGGCCTTAACGAGGAGGTCGTGGAGGTGATGGCCCAGCAGTCCAATAACCCCCGCTGGGCTTACGACTGCTACCGCCGCTTCATCCAGATGTACTCCGACGTGGTGATGGAGGTGGGCAAGAAGTACTTTGAGGAGCTCATCGACCAGATGAAGGAGAAAAAGGGCGTGACCCAGGACACCGAGCTGGACGCCAACGACCTGAAGAACCTGGCCGAGCAGTTCAAGGCTGAGTACAAGCAGAAGATCGGCTCCGACTTCCCCACCGACCCCAAGGAGCAGCTGATGGGCGCGGTAAAGGCAGTGTTCCGTTCCTGGGACAACCCCCGTGCCAATGTGTACCGCCGCATGAACGAGATCCCCTACAGCTGGGGCACTGCCGTTAACGTGCAGATGATGGCCTTTGGCAACATGGGCGACGACTGCGGCACCGGCGTGGCCTTTACCCGTGACCCTGCCACTGGCGAGAAGAAGCTGATGGGCGAGTTTTTGACCAACGCCCAGGGCGAGGACGTGGTGGCCGGCGTGCGCACTCCCATGCCCATTGCCCAGATGGCCGAGAAGTTCCCCAAGGCCTTTGAGCAGTTCCAGGGCATCTGCAAGACCCTGGAGGACCACTATAAGGACATGCAGGACATGGAGTTCACTGTGGAGCACGAGAAGCTCTACATGCTGCAGACCCGCAACGGCAAGCGTACTGCCGCCGCTGCCATCAAGATTGCCTGCGACCTGATTGACGAGGGCATGAAGACCGAGGAAGAGGCCCTGCTGATGATCGATCCCAAGCAGCTGGACGCTCTGCTCCATCCCCAGTTTGACGCCGCCGCCCTGAAGGCCGCCACTCCTGTGGCCTCTGCGCTGGCCGCTTCTCCCGGAGCTGCCTGCGGCAAGATTGTCTTCACTGCCGAGGACGCGGTGGAGCTGGGCGAGAAGGGCGAGAAGGTAGTGCTGGTGCGCCTTGAGACCTCTCCGGAGGACATTGAGGGTATGCACTACTCCCAGGGCATCCTCACCGTGCGGGGCGGCATGACCAGCCACGCCGCTGTGGTGGCCCGGGGCATGGGCACCTGCTGCGTGTCTGGCTGCGGCGCTATCAAGATGGACGAGGCCAACAAGAAGTTCACCCTGAACGGCCGCGAGTATCATGAGGGCGAGTATATCTCCCTGGACGGCACCACCGGCAACATCTACGGCGAGGCCATCCCCACTGTGCCCGCCTCTACCGAGGGCGGCTACTTTGGCCGTATTATGGAGCTCTCTGACAAGTACCGCACCCTGCAGGTGCGCACCAATGCCGACACCCCCAAGGACGCTGCCCAGGCTGTGGCCTTTGGCGCTCAGGGCATTGGCCTGTGCCGCACCGAGCACATGTTCTTTGACCCGGACCGCATTGCGGCTATCCGGGAGATGATCTGCTCTGACACGGTGGAGCAGCGCAAGGCGGCTCTTGCCAAGCTGGAGCCCATGCAGCAGGGCGACTTCGAGAAGCTGTACGAGGCTCTCGAGGGCAAGCATGTGAACATCCGCTTCCTGGACCCCCCGCTGCACGAGTTTGTGCCCACTGAGGAGAAGGACATTGAGCTGCTGGCCCAGACCCAGGGCAAGACAGTGGAGGACATCAAGGCCATCATCTCCGGCCTGCATGAGTTCAACCCCATGATGGGCCATCGCGGCTGCCGTCTGGCCGTTACCTACCCGGAGATCGCCGAGATGCAGACCGAGGCTGTCATCAAGGCCGCTATCAACGTGAACAAGGCTCACCCCGACTGGCACATCGTGCCTGAGATCATGATCCCCCTGGTGGGCGAGATCAAGGAGCTGAAGTTCGTGAAGAAGACCGTGGTGGAGACCGCTGACAAGATCATCGCCGAGGCCGGCGCTGACCTGAAGTACAAGGTGGGCACCATGATCGAGATCCCCCGCGCCGCGCTGACTGCGGACAAGATCGCGGAGGAGGCCGAGTTCTTCAGCTTTGGCACCAACGACCTGACTCAGATGACCTTCGGCTTCAGCCGCGACGACGCGGGCAAGTTCCTGAACAGCTACTATGAGCAGAAGATCTATGAGAACGATCCCTTTGCCCGCCTGGACCAGGAGGGTGTTGGCCAGCTGGTGAAGCTGGCTGCGGAGAAGGGCAAGTCTGTGCGCCCTGACATTGTGCTGGGCATCTGCGGCGAGCATGGCGGCGACCCGACTACCATCGAGTTCTGCCACAACGTGGGCCTGACCTATGTGTCCTGCTCTCCCTTCCGGGTGCCGATCGCCCGTCTGGCTGCGGCGCAGGCTGCTATCAAGAGCAAGTAAGACCGGTTTTCTCAGGACCTGAGAGGGCCTTTGCCCGGCGGATGAGGCTGGGGCAGGGCCTGCCATGAGGAGAACGTGGGGCGTATCCCGGCGGATGGATGGGATGCGCCCCACTTGCTGTGTGGGGCTGTCCCCACGGCTGCGCAGGGCGGACGCCGGCAGGCCTGTCCCCCAAGACCTGAAAAGCAGCCTGCGGTCTTTCACATACCCGCCGCGCCTGGGGGCTTTGCCCCGGGAGGGGCCGGAAACCTGCCGAAGCGCGTTAAAACCTTTCAGTCAGGAGGGAAGGGCGTTCCCCGGGGCAGTGCGCCGGAGAGTCAGCCCGAGCAAATGAAATATATTTTGACCAGCTGCCTGGTGTTCGGCGCGGGAGCCGGGGCGGTGTATGGGGTGCGGCCGGGCTCTTGGCTTGGCGGCAGGACCATAGGCGGCGCGGGCCGCTGGGAGAAGTGCCTGGCAGCGGCGCTGGCCCTGGCCTTGGCCCTGCTGGCGGTGCTGCCCATGGGCCTTTCGCCCTATTGGAACGGGGAAAACCCCGGCCACCGGGTGCAGTATGAGCAGCTGGCGGAGTCCTTCCTACAGGGGCGGATTGACCTGGACTATGGGGACATGGACCCCCGTCTGCTGGAAATGGAGAACCCCTATGACCCCAAGGCCCGGGCGGAGCTGGGGGTGGAGTACCACTGGGACCACGCCTTTTATAACGGGCGCTACTATATGTATTTTGGTGTGGCGCCGGTGCTGCTGCTGTTTTTGCCCTACCGGGTGGTGACCGGGACGCCCCTGACCACCTACCACGGCACCCAGGTGTTTACCGCGCTGTTTATAGGGGGTATGCTGGCCTTGTTGTGGTTTTTGGCAAAAAGGTTTTTCAGGGACATGCCCCTGTCGGTGTTTTTCTCTCTGTGGGGGGCGTTCAGTCTGATGAGCGTGTGGTATTGCTCCGCCGCCCCGGCCCAGTACTGCACAGCCATCTCCTCGGCCCTGTGCGTGGAGGTGTGGAGTCTGTTCTTTTTTGCCCAGGCGGTGTGGGGCGGGCACAGAGAGGGCCCCTCTCTGGCCCTGGGGACGCTGGGCAGTCTGCTGGGGGCTCTGGCCTTTGGCTGCCGGCCCACAGTGGCTCTGGCCAATCTGCTGGCAGTGCCTTTGTTCGCCTACTATGTCAGGGGGAAGAGGCTGGGCTGGCGGCTGCTGGGGCAGACCGCGCTGGTGCTTTTGCCCTATGTGCTGGTGGGCGCGGGGCTGATGGCCTACAATTATGTCCGGTTTGAGAGCCCCTTTGAGTTCGGCCAGAGCTATCAGCTCACGGTGGCGGACCAGAGCGCTTATGGCAGCCTGTTCTCTCAGGTGAGCCTGGGGCGGCTGGTGAAGGAGACAGTGAAGAACTTCTTCTATGTCGCCCGGCCCACCGGGAGCTTCCCCTATATCGGCCACAGCTCGGTGGTGGGGAATTTCCCCATCTGCCTGCTGGCTGCGGGGTGTCTGGCCAGCCGCGGGACCCGGCAGGGTTTGCGGGACAGCGGCTTTCAGGGCCTCTGGTGGACGCTGCTGACGCTGCCTTTGATCATTACCCTGGCGCAGGTGGGCATGTCGCCCTTTTTGACGGAACGCTACCGGGGAGACCTTTACTGGCTGGTGGGGCTGCTGTGCTTTTTGTGCTTTGGCCTGTTTTTACAGAGCCAGGGAGAGCCCGGGCGGAGAAAATGGGGCTTTGTTCTGTCCCTGGCCGGGTTTGTCACCATGGCCCAGTGCTTTTTGCTGTGGTGCGTACCCTGGGACCATAATTTTACCATGGAGTATCCGGCATATCTGGACATGTTCCAGCGGGTGCTTACATTCGGTTTGCTGTGAGGAGGGCTGTGTATGGACCAGATTGCGGTGCTGCTTCCCTGTTATAACGAGAGCCAGACCATTGGCAAGGTGGTAGACGACTTTAAACGGGAGCTGCCTGAGGCAGTGGTCTATGTGTACGACAATAATTCCACTGACGGCACCGGCGATGTGGCCCGGGCCCATGGGGCTGTGGTGCGCCGGGAATATGCCCAGGGAAAGGGCAATGTCATCCGCCGGATGTTCCGGGAGATTGACGCGGCGTGCTATATCATGGCCGACGGGGACGACACCTACCCGGCGGAATATGCCCGGGAGATGATCGCCCTGGTGCGGGAGCGGCAGGCGGACATGGTGGTGGGAGACCGGCTGTCCTCCACCTATTTTGAGGAGAACAAGAGGCCCTTCCACAATATGGGCAACAGCCTGGTCCGGTGGAGCATCAACCTGCTGTTTAAGAGCAATATCAAGGACATTATGACCGGCTACCGGGCCTTCAGCTATGCTTTTGTCAAGAGCTTTCCGGTGCTGTCAAAGGGGTTTGAGATTGAGACGGAGATGAGCATTCACGCGGTGGACAAGAACATGCGCACCGAAAATGTGGTCATTCATTACCGGGACCGGCCCCAGGGTAGCGAGAGCAAGCTGAACACGGTGTCTGACGGGGTGAAGGTGCTGAAAACCATTGGCAAGCTGTTCCGCAACTACAAGCCCTTTGCCTTTTTCGGGGCTTTGGCCCTGGTGCTGCTGGCGCTGAGCCTGGGATTCTTTATCCCGGTGTTTGCCCACTACCTCTCTACCGGCCTGGTGCCCAACCAGCCCACCCTGATTGTGTGCGGCTTTACGGCCATTGCGGCCATTCAGGCGTTTTTCTCGGGGCTGATTTTGGAGACCATCAACCAGAAGAACCGCCAGGATTTTGAGATGCGGCTGATGGAGATTCATCGGGAGTACCAGCGCAGGCAGGAGGAGCGGCAGGGGCGGCCGTAAGCGTCAACAAAAAAAGAAAGCATCCTTGCGGGGATGCTTTCTTTGCGTTTTACAGGCCCAGCAGCTGGCGTTTTTTGTCGTCAAACTCCTGCTGGGTGATGACGCCGCTGTCCAGCAGCTCCTTGTATTGTTTGAGCTCCCCGGCAGGGGCTTTCCCTGCGGTTTGGCGTTCCAGGAGCAGTGCGGTCAGTGCGTCATAGATCTCATTTTGATTCTTGATGTCTCCAAACGTGAGGTGGATAGATGGAGTGGAGATGGAAACGGCTTTGTACTTCCTTTCTATGGCCGTGATGGAATCCAGCGGGAGGTCTACCCGGTGCATGGACCAAAGCCATAGGGTCGTTGTGCAGAAGACGCGCCGGTTTGTGACAGTGATATGTTGGGCTGATTTTGAGCAGACGCGTCCGATGAATGCACAGGGGATGCAAATAACCGCGACGATTGCCGGAATGTTAATAGGGAACAGGGGCGGGTCGATCCATGCGTTCAGAGCGGCGGCATCATAGGTCAGACCCAGCGACAGGATGAAGACGCAGGTGGAAACCAGCATCAAAATGCTGCCGAACCGTTTTTTCGTGTTGCTGGGTATTCCCTCCGCAATGACTTTTTCTTCCATTTATATCCCCCAATTTGCGCGCAAATTATGGTAAGAATCTTTGCGTAGACATGGTAACACATAATTTGACTTGTGTCAACAACATAAGGTGGCTGGTGCAAGGTTTATTATGGCCTCTTCTGAACATAGAATCATGGGAGAGGTGATTGTGTTGCGACAGGAATATAAGGCTATGTATGAAAAGTTTGGATTGAATGTTGTTTATTATCGGAAAGCACTGCGCGTCACGCAGCTGCAGCTGGCAGAATTGCTGGATATTGACAGGAGCCATATCAGCGCCATCGAGCTGGGGAACGTGGGGGTGTCCATGGACCTGATCTTTAAGATGTGCGAGGTGTTCGGCATCAAGCCCAGGGAGCTGTTCGACTTTCGGGACTAGGAGGCCCTGAGAGAGGAAAAACTGGGGGTTGCATTTTCCGTCAGACCGTGGTATAATGCAAACATATTTGACCACAAAGAGGTGAAAACGAGCGATGAAGGAGAATATACATCCCGACTATCATGAGACCACCATTACCTGCGCCTGCGGGAACGTGATCCATACCCGTTCCACGAAGAAGAACATCAAAGTCGAAATATGTTCCAAATGCCATCCGTTCTTTACGGGCAAGCAGAAGCTGGTGGATACCAGCGGCCGCGTGGATATGTTCAAGAAGCGTTATGGCCTGAAGTAAGCGGCTCGGGCCATGAAGCAGCTGAAAAACTTTCTGGACGGAGACGGCAGGCTGGTGAAGCTTCCGGCCAGGCGGGGCATGCGGCAGGAGGCTCTTGCCTATCTGGCGGAGAAGTTCCAGCCGGGGCGGACCTATACCGAGAGGGAGGTCAACGAGCTTTTGCTGTGCTGGCATACCTTCGGGGACCCGGCCACCCTGCGGCGGGCTCTGTTCGACTGCCGGTTTCTGGACCGGGACCCCTATGGGCGCAGCTACCGGCTGGCAGCGCGTCCCCAGGCGGACCTTGGGGCGGAGCCGGAGGAGCAATAAGGGATCACATGACCATAAAGGAAGACGGCGTAGGCTACGCCGTCTTTTTTGTGCCGGATGGGGAGGGCGTCAAGTGGAGTATATTACAGTGCGGCAGGCGGGCGCAGCGGAGTTTGTAGAGAGGAAGTCCCGGTTTATCGGGTCATGCAGGCCGGTGGAGACAGAGGAGGAGGCCCTGGCCTTTATTGCGGAGAAGAAGAGCCGGTACTGGGACGCCTCTCACAATGTGTATGCCTACATTCTCCGGGAGGGGAATATTCAGCGGTTTTCGGATGACGGAGAGCCCCAGGGCACGGCGGGCATCCCGGTGATTGAGGCCATGAAAAAGGCGGGGGTGACAGACGCTGTGGTGGTGGCCACCCGGTATTTCGGGGGGATTTTGCTGGGAGGCGGGGGGCTGATCCGGGCCTACTCCCACACGGCCAGCATAGCCATGGAGGCGGCGGAGAAGGTGCGCATGAAGGAGTGCCTGCTGGGCCAGGTACTGTGCGGATATGAGAGCTATGGCCGGGTGCAGGGCCTGGTGCCGGAGTGTGGGGGCCTGGTGGAGGACACGAAGTTTTTGGAGCAGGTGACGGTGCGTTTTCGCATGGAGCCGGAGCATTGGGAGGACCTGGCCCGCCGTCTGGCAGACGCCACCGCGGGCCGCGCCGGGCTGACAGAGAGGGGAAAGGGATACTTCCCCTTTGCACTGAAGGACTGAGCTCTGGTAAAAGGTGGAAAGCTTCTGTAAGCAGAGGGCATTGGCCTCAAGATCTTGGCGTTAAAAAGTACCCTTAACGCGGGAGGGTAGTCAAACGTCCCGGCGGGACGTTTGACTATGCCGTTTGTCTCTAAGCTTTGGGGGCGGGCGGGGTGGGGCGCTGCCGCTGCCCTCGGTGGCCGGGCTCACAAGACTTGTCCGCAGGGCAAGTCTTGTGAGCAAAGAGCCGCCGAACCGCCGCCCACGCAAAACGACGTGTGCGGTATCTCCATACGGGTCAATCGCCCGCCAAAGGCTGCCGCCGCAAATAGAACCAGTCACAGAGACGTTGCTGGAAAGGCAGTAGGTTTGCAGTCAACAAAACCCAAGCTGACACCCTGTCAGACCCCTCTATACAGGAGGTTTTTCTTGAGATATGCCCGGCGGAAGAAAACTTGTCCGGTGAAAAAGTATTTTGCGCGCCGCCTGCGTATATATGGTTATAAGGAAAAAGAAGGGAGGCGCGGCTTTGTGACAGTGAGAGAGGAATTGGAGAGCTTGGAGCGGCAGACTTTGGCGCCCTGGGCCGCCCGGTCGGAGGAGAGCCAGGGCAGAGCCCGGCCAGAGGCGGAGTGTCCTTTGCGCACCGCCTACCAGCGGGACAGGGACCGGGTGATTCACTGCAAGTCCTTCCGGCGGCTGAAGCATAAGACTCAGGTCTTTCTCTCCCCGGAGGGAGACCACTACCGCACCCGGCTCACCCACACTTTGGAGGTGTCCCAGATTGCCCGCACCATTGCCCGGGCCCTACGGCTGAACGAGGACCTGACCGAGGCCATCGCCCTGGCCCATGACCTGGGGCACACCCCCTTTGGTCATGCGGGAGAGCGGGCCCTGAACCAGCTGGCACCCGGAGGCTTCAAGCACTACCGGCAGAGCGCCAGGGTGGCCGCCCGGCTGGAAAAGGAGGGCCAGGGCCTGAACCTGTGCCGGGAGGTGCTCAACGGCATTGCCTGCCACACCGAGGGCCCCGAGGCCGCTACGGCGGAGGGCCGCATAGTGCGCTGGGCAGACCGGATCGCCTACATTAACCACGACATTGACGACGCGGTCCGGGCGGGAGTACTCCGGGAGGAGGACATCCCCTCTGACGCGGCCCAGCGGCTGGGAAACGGCAAAACCCCCCGCATTACCACGTTGATCAGCTCGGTGGTGGCCAACAGCCGGGAGGGTGTCATCGACATGGACCCGGAGACCTTTGAGGCCTATCAGCAGCTGCACAGCTTTATGTATGAGGCCGTCTACCGCAATGAGTACGCCAAAAGCGAGGAGAAGAAGGTGCCCCACATTATCGCCAGCCTGTATGAGCACTATAAAAAGCCGGACAACCTGCCGGAGTACCTGCGCCGGATTGGGGAGGAGGAGGGCTGGGAGACTGCCGCGGCAGACTATGTGGCTGGCATGAGCGACCGGTACGCGGTGGCCATATACCGGGAGCTGTTCATCCCCAAGGCCTGGAATAACTAAGGTGTGACCCATCCGTGTTCGCACGGGACCTTTGAGATGGCAGGGCTGGCTCAGGCAGATATTTGAAAATTCTGGAAGTGCGCAAGGCGCGTAAAAGCTGCAAGCGGCTCTGTGAATTACCGTCTGACATCTGGCAAAGATTAGCTTCAGAGTCCCCATATGCTGCTTGTGGGAACACACCTCAGGGCTTGTTTGAAAATGGAGAAGATGACAGATGATGCTCCGAAGGCGGACGACACCAGGGAGAAGGCGCAGGCCTGTGGACTGGATTGGCTGGGCTTTCGACGCGGGCAGCGGCTGCTTTTGGGCAATGTGACAGGAGCTTTTGCGTTTTTACGCAGGCCCGGAAGGTCAGAGAACGCGGCAGGACAGGCCTGGGGTCTGAGACGGGAAAGGAGGGAGCCCTATGCCCATGATCCCTCCCGAGTTTATCCGGGAGCTGGAAGACAGGAGCCGGTTGGAGGAGATTGCCCCCAGCTATGTGAACTTGAAACGCCGGGGGAAAAACCTGGTGGGGCTGTGCCCCTTTCACAATGAGAAAAGCCCCTCCTTCAACATTTACCCGGGGAATAATTCCTATTACTGCTTTGGCTGCGGCAAGGGCGGCGGGGTCGTCAATTTCATTATGGAAATTGAGCGGCTGGACTTTATTGAGGCGGTGAAGTGGCTGGCTCAGCGGGCCGGGCTGCAGCTGCCGGAGAACGGCCGGGACGACGGCCTCAGCAGGCTGCGCATGCGGCTTTTGGAGGTGAACCGGGAGGCCGGGCGGTTCTTTTACCGCACACTGACCTCGCCGGAGGGAAGGGCCGGGCTGGATTATTTCCGGGGCAGGGGGCTGGACGGGGCCATCATCAAGCGTTTTGGCCTGGGCTATGCCCCTGAGAGCGGCTTTGGCCTGGTGAACCACCTGCGGAAAAAGGGCTATACCCAGGAAGAGCTGACCCAGGCGGACGTGGCCCGGGTGTCCCAGAAGGGGAATCTGTACGACCGCTACCGGGGGCGGGTGATGTTTCCCATCTTCGACCTGCGGGGGAATGTGGTGGCCTTTGGGGGCCGCATTCTCACCGACGAGAAGCCCAAGTACATCAACACCTCCGACACCCCGGTCTACCACAAGAGCAGCGGGCTGTTTGCCATGAACCTGGCTAAGAACACGGACAGCCGCCAGCTGATTCTGGCCGAGGGCTATATGGACGTGATCGCCCTGCATCGGGCGGGGTTCCAGAACGCCATCGCCTCTCTGGGCACCTCGCTGACAGAGGAGCAGGTCCGCATTCTCAAACGCTATGCCGACGAGGTGGTCATTTGCTACGACGCGGACCAGGCCGGGCAGAAGGCCACGCAGCGGGCCATCCCTATGCTGCGGGACGCGGGACTGCGGGTAAAGGTGGTCACTGTGCCCGGTGGCAAGGACCCGGACGAGTTTATGCGGAACTATGGAAAGGACGGGCCCCTGCGCTTTAAGCAGCTGCTGGAAAAGAGCGATACGGATGTGGCGTATCAGCTGGGGCTGCTGCGGGAGAGGTTTGACCTGGACACAGAGGAGGGCCGTATGCGGTATGCTGGCGAGGCTACAGAGCAGGTGCTGGCAAAGATTCCCAGGAACGAGAAGCTGGAGCTGGACATCTATGCGAGAAAGCTGGCTGAGGAGGCCCGGGTGGATCCTCGTAGAATACTGGAAACTGTGGGCAGAATTTCTCATAAGGAACAGACTAAGGAAGAAAAAAAGATGGTCTACTCTCAGCCGGAGGTAGTGGAGCTGAAGAACAGCCTGAACCCGGAGAAAAAGGAGAACATGCGGGCCGCGCTGGCGGAGGAGGGCTTTATTGAGTATCTGTTCCGCCACCAGGACAAGGCGGAGGTGCTGAAAAAGCTGCTGCCGCCGGAAAAGTTCGTGACCGCCCTGAACCGCAGAGTATACGCCGCCATATTGGGCAAAACTATACATGGCCCGGTGACCCTGGACAGCCTGAGCGGGGTATTGACCGCTGGGGAAGTGGGGGAGCTCAGCGGCATGCTGGCCCGGCGGGCAGAGGCCCCCAGCACAGGGCGGGACGTGCGGGAATATGTGGACATTATTTTGCAGGAGGGGACCTGCGGAGGCGCCGAGTGGGTCAAAGCCGCCAGCGATGGGGATGTGATGGCCTATTTGCAGTCCCTGCGCGAGAAGAAAAGCTGATTTTGCAGGGGGCCTGTCCCCCAAAAGCCACGCCGCTGTTTTTGGACTGGGACAGGCTTGGGCCGGCAAAACGGCGGTAAGGCAATCAATATATCATTCAGAGGTAGGAACGATAACAACAGCCCGGAAGAATGCAGGCAGTCATGGCATACATAGTTGGGGACAAAGAAAGGAATGGTGGCGTAGATGAGCGCACAGCCGGACAAGAAGACCGTGATCAAGGACCTGGTGGAGATCGGCAAGGCCAAGGGGCAGCTGAGCACCAAGGAGATTCTGGACGCGCTGGGGGAGCTGGACTTTGACCCGGAGCAGATAGAAAAGTTTTATGACACCCTGGAAAGCCAGGGCGTGGAGATCGTCGAGGACTTTGACGACATGCAGCTGGACGACGCGGAGCTGACCAAGGCCGGGGAGATTGCGGACATGGAGGGAGGCGAGGGCGTCTCCATCGAC
>NZ_JBQISV010000041.1:0-18224 GCF_056800975.1 Acutalibacter sp. | reverse complement strand
CGGAGGGACGGGTCTTTTGCCGTCCTGCTGCGTTAAAAAATCTTGAAATACGGCAAGTATTCCTGCGATTTTTTGCCTTGCAGGGCGACAAAATCCCTCGCTACTCCGGCATCCTCCGCCTATGAATACAGGTTCTAAGAAATAATCACCCACATTTTTTCAGATTTCCCCTCAAATCCCTTGCTTTTTGTCCCCTTTTGTTGTAAAATATAACCATACCCGCGTTATGCGCAAAGGAGGTCCCAAGTATGGAAATTATGGACTTCATCTGGCTGGCCACAGCTGTGGCCGCTTCCATCATCGAGGCTGCCGTGCCTGCGCTGGTCTCCATCTGGTTCGTCCCAGGAAGCCTGCTGGCTTTCCTTGCCAGTCTGCTGGGTGCGCCCATTTGGGCACAGGCGGCGTTGTTTTTGGCTGCTACCGTGCTGGCTATTATCTTTACCCGCCCCCTGGCCCGCCGCCTGCAAAAGGGCGGGCCTGTCTCCACCAACGCCGACCGGGTGCTGGGGGCCACCGCTGTGGTAACGGAGGAGGTCAACGGCCTGCTGGGCCGGGGCCGGGTGTCGGTGCTGGGCAACAGCTGGGCCGCCCGCAGCGAAGACCCCAAACTGGTGCTTTCCTCCGGCCAACAGGTAACGGTCGTCCGCATTGAGGGCGTTAAGCTGATTGTAACGCCCGCCTCTCTGACGAAAGGAGATCACTAAATGAACGCTTTGAATCTGCCTCTGCTTATGGAAGCGCCCCACCTGGCCAGCGCAGGCTGGGCCGTCGTCATTATCATTCTGATTATTGTCCTGCTGGCGGCACTCGTCTCCAACTTCAAAATCGTCCCCCAGGCCCACTCCTATGTGGTGGAGCGTCTGGGCGTGTTCCACTCCGCCTGGGGCACGGGCCTGCATTTGAAGATTCCCTTCATCGACCGCATTGCCAAAAAGGTGAGCCTGAAGGAGCAGGTCATTGACTTTCCTCCCCAGCCAGTCATCACCAAGGACAATGTCACCATGCAGATCGACACGGTGGTCTACTTCCAGATCACCGACCCCAAGCTGTACGCCTATGGCGTGGAGAACCCCATCTCCGCCATTGAAAACCTGACCGCCACCACCCTGCGCAACATCATCGGTGAGATGGAGCTGGACCACACCCTCACCTCCCGGGACGTGATCAACTCCAAAATCCGGGTGATTCTGGACGAGGCCACGGACGCCTGGGGCATCAAGGTCAACCGGGTGGAGCTGAAAAATATCATCCCGCCCCGGGAGATTCAGGACTCCATGGAGAAACAGATGAAGGCCGAGCGGGAACGCCGGGCGAAGATTCTGGACGCGGAGGGCGAGAAGCGCAGCGCCATTTTGATTGCCGAGGGCGAAAAGGAGTCGGCGGTGCTTCGGGCCGAGGCTGTGAAGGAGACCAAGATTCGGGAGGCCCAGGGCGAGGCGGAGGCTATTCTCTCGGTGCAGCGGGCCATGGCCGACGCTATCAAGCTGATGAACGAGGCCAACCCCACCGAGCGGGTCATTGCCCTTAAGAGCCTGGAGGCTTTCCAGGCAGCGGCAGACGGCCGGGCCACCAAGATCATCGTGCCCTCCAACATTCAGGGGCTGGCGGGCATGGCTGCTTCTGTGAAGGAGCTTTTCACAGCTGACGCCGCTGACAAGTAAGACTGCGCAAATCAAAGCCCCCTGGCGTTGCCGGGGGGCTTTTTGTCTGACAGCGAAATTCTCCCCTGGCTGAAAGCGTCCAGCATATTCAGGGCTTGCAGCAGAATTACATTTTCAGTCAACGAGTCATCTTTGTCCGCAATGCTTGACGCTGCGGCGGCTTAGGATTTTTGCCCTCTGCTTGGCAAAGGCAAGCCACCTCTGTTTGTGCTCTCTCCCCCCTGCTGTGGGGGCGTTCTGAGCCTGTGCGCCAAGCTTTTTGTCAGCTGCTGACTTTGCCAGCGTTTAGGGCTTGTTTGAAAAATCGAAAACGCCGTCTTTTTACCCAGAAGCAGCCATCTCCTGCGTCGAAAATCCTCGTAATACGCAAGTATTCCTTGCGGTTTTCTCCTTGAAGCTGACCGCTTCTGGTCAAAATTCCGTCATTTCCTCTATTTTCAAACAAGCCCTAGTCCAGCAGAGTCCAGGAAAAATTTTCCCAGAGCAGTCTGCTGCCTATGTCGGTCCCCTGGGGCAAAAGGAACATGGCCACCTGGTTCTCGACGCCGCTTTCGCTGGTCATGTAGGCGTAATCGCCATTGATGGAATGCACGGTATACTTGACTGGCTCCATAATACCCTCTCCTTTGTTTGGTAGAGAGTATTATATCATTTCAGCCGGTCCGTGTCAATGAAAGCGGGGTGCGGGCCTGGCTACTCCATGACGATTCGTTCTACCGGGATCTGTCCCCGGACCACTTGGAGTTCAACGCGGCCGTTCTTCTGGGTCACTGTGCCGTAGCCTGTGGCAGTGCTGAGGAACACGGTGTAGGCCGGGGCATCTGGCGCGCCGGCATACAGGGTCTTGTCCACCGCGTCGTACCGCACGCCGGTGCTGGCCTGTAAATAGGAGTAGGACGCCAAGGCCCGGGCGTACCAGTGGCCGCACTCGTACTCGTCAAAGGGGTTGCGCTTGACCCCGTCATAACGGGCCCGGCTGGCGGCAATGATGGCTTTCGCCTCCTCGGTGCAGCCGAACATCATCAGGTGGGAGGCCACCTGGTGCTCGACGCCGGTCCACACCTCGTCGCTGTACACAAAGGGCAGGGAGGGCCTGCCGCCCCGGGGCCAGGTGCACAGCAGCAGCCCGCCCTCATTGCCCAGGGCATAGCCGGGACGCTGGGGGTTGGCGTGGTCTGTGAGGCTGGCCTTGAAATTGTAGCGGTATACGGCCAGCAGGTGGCTTTTGAGCTTTTCCGGGTCCAGAATGTCGCCCAGGCCGCAGAGCTTTGCCAGCCAGGCTCCGGCCACCCCGTCGGAAATGCAGCCGGAGCCGTATTGATATTTGGGGCCCTCCCGCTCCATTAGGGCACGGCTGGCGGCTGGCTCATGGGACAGGTCAAAGGGGGCTTGCAGGGCAGTCCATTCCACCTGCTGGGTAAAGTATTCCCCATTGAACAGGCGGGTCTCCATGTACGCCCGGCCCTGGCAGTACAGCTGCTCATAATGGGCGGGGTCCTCCCCCAGCCCGCGGGCCATGCGGCTCATGGCTGTCAGGGCCCCCAGGTAGAAGGAGGTGCACATGCCGTCTGCGCCCCAGAACTCAATGTCGTAGGTGTTGTGATGGGGCTCCTTCAGCACGCCCTCCCGGTTCTTGTCCCAGGTGTCGATACAGTAGTCGAGGCTTTTTTTCATCAGCGGCCAGTATTCTCTGATGAAGCCGGTGTCGCCGCTGACGCGCCACTCCCGGTACATTTTCATAATGCCGCCCAGCTGCCCGTCGGAGGCGGCGTGGAAGGTGTGGCCTGAGGGGCGGATGGGCAGGGAGGTACGGAACTCCTGATGCCCCGCCTCGTTCTGGTCCTCGTGAAACTCCGCGTCCCGGAAGGTGCGCTCCAGCTGGGGGAACAGGTGGCAGAGGGCTTGGGCGTAGTTCCACACATGGGTGCAGCTGCCGTGACAGCTGCCAATGGTATCGCAGCAGCCCTCCCAGGCCCAGAGCCGCCCGTCTGTCTGCCGCAGGATGGTGGGAGATTTTAGAATGGACAGATTGGAGGTCAGGGCGTCCAGGGCCTGGCCGGGCAGAGTGGAGGCAAACAGCGTCTGGGAGAAGGTCTCCGACTCCCTCCAAAGCCACTGGAAACGGCTGCGATAGTAGGCCATCACCTCCTCTACGCAGCCGAACCGGCCGGCATACCAGGGACGGTAGGCCTCTTTTGGGGCAGAGCCGATGTCCGCCTCATAGCCCAGGCGCAGGGCGCTGTGGGGCACATACCAGGCAAGGTGCAGGTCGACCACCTTGCGCTCCCCTGGGGCCAGGGCAAAGGGCACTGCCAGAGAGCCCCCCAGGCTTTTGCCGTCCGCCCGCTGGGCCTGACGGGCTCCCCCCTCCGCCAGCTCCTTCCACAGCATGGTCAGGGGGTCGAACCAGCCGCTGGGGAACCAGTCTGTGTTGAGAAGCGCGCCGTCCTCCTCTGTCCGGATGAGGCACTGGCCAAAGGCGGCGGGGTCTCCCTCTTTGGCCGGGCAGGTCAGCAGCAGCCCGCCCTCCTGCTGGGTGATGGTCCCCTCCGGGGTCTCCGCCTCTGGCGAGGGGAACCATTTGTCCTCTGGGCGTACCATCAGGTTGCGGGTGTGGAAGGAGTACACGGCCTCTACCGGCGTGTCCCCCTGGTTCTCAAAGGTGTAGCGCAGGGTTGCGGCGGGCAGGCAGGAGCTCTCCCCGTCGCCGGGCACAAAGGGGCTGAAGGCGGTCATGGACACGGCGAGAGGGGCGGCTTCCTCTTGAAATGTCAGATGGGCAAAGGGGAACCGCCCCTGAAAGGTGTTGGACCGGAACCGGGGCAGGCCGTAGGTTTTGCCGAACTGGTTGTGAGTACCCAGCCCGGAAAGGCTCCCCCGGGCGCCGAATATTTTTTTGCGGGGCACAGGGCCTTCCAGCACCCGGGCCCAGTTGGCGCCGTTTTGCCGGACGTACAGAGCGGAAAAGCATTCCGGCTCGTGAAACAGGTCGGGGGCGTGGCGCAGGGAGAGGCTGCCCAGGGAGCCTGCGCCCTCTATGCAGAACATGCCCGCGCCTATGCCGCCGACAGGGAACGCGATTTGCTCGCACTGCCCGCCTTGATAGATTTTGCTCATAATTTTACCTCCATTCTGGGTTTGCCGGGAAAGTCGGGCTGAGGCAAGAGGGGGGGGCTGGGCTCTTGCTTTTGGGAATTGATTGACTGGGGCTTTGGGTGTGTTCTCTGGGTAAGGGGAGGCCGCGGGCCTTCTCTCAGGAAGCCCCGCGGCCCGAAAGCTTATTGGCTTATTTTTCCAGCTCCAGCTCCATCAGAGCCACATTGTACACCGGCAGCCAGAGGGACATGAGAAAGCCGATCTTCTTCCCGTCCTCTGACACATACCGGGGGTTCATAAACGCGCCGTACAGGCCGGGAAAGTCCTGCTGGGCGGCAATGGTCACGGGAGGAGAATAGGGGCCCCAGATCTCTTTGGCGCTGCGCATGATGATGTCGGGCCCGGAGATATAGGCCGCCAGCCATTCCTCCAGATATTCGCTGTACAGAAAGGACATCTCCCCCACCGGCTTTTGCAGAAAGTCGACCGCATGGGCACGCCCCTCCTCCCCAGGGGTGAAGATGGGCGTACCGTCCTCCTGGTAGCCGGTGAGGTACTCGTAGGCCTCCCGGCTTTCGTAGCTGGCGGCGGCAACCCGCATCAGCCCCGCGCCGCCGCTGCGCCCGCCGGTAATGCCGGGTATATACACCATTTCGTCTACCAGCACGGGGTACATCTGACAGAAGCGGCTGTCGCCGGGCCATTGGAGGCCGTCCAGTATGTCCCAGGTCTCTCCATTGTCTGTGCTTTTTGCCACTGCGCCATAGTTGCACTCCCATTCGCCGGGCTCGCCCCAGTGGCGCACGGACATGAAGGACAGGTAGAGGCTGTCGCCCAGGCACAGGGCTCCGGTGGGGATTTTGGTCATCTCTTTGCCATCGGTTTTCTTCCCCCGCAGCAGCTCTTTGGCCACCCCGGTGCTGCTGGCAATCATGCGGTCAAAGGTGATGCCGTCCGTATAGTCTTCATCCGTGGACACTGCCGCTACGTTGCTGCGCCAGTGTTCGGTCTGGTCCTCGTTTTTAAAGGTGTCGCCAAAGAAGAAAAAGGTCTCCTCTCCTTTGTTGACGGACAGCCCCAGGTCCGTGCCCCCCACGCCGTATTGGCTGGCAGTGCGGTTCTCGGAATACTCTCCGGTCACCATGCCGATCATGTGGACGTTCTTCACCCGGTGCAGGTTGAATTGGTCCTCCGGGTCCCGCATGGGCTGGTAGGTCAGGCTTTTCTTCATCAGGCCGGCAATTACCGCCTCCCCCTCCTGCCGGGTTTTTTCGGCGTTGGTGAGGGGCTTTGCCTTGGGGGTGGGCTCCGGGGCAAGGGTCAGGCCGGGGGTGGGGGCGGGGACCGGCTCTCTTGTCTGACAGCCGGCGGCGCTGATCAGCAGCAGGGCGGCAAGGAGGGCCCCAAGGCCCCGTTGGATTTTGTTACCCATAGGCCCCTCCCCCTACTTCAGCCCGGAGAGCACAAAGCCCTTGACAATGTGCTTTTGGAAGATGGCGAACAGGGCAATGGGCGGGATGACCGCCAGGCAGGTGGCGGCCATAATGCGGCCGTACTCTGTGCCGTAGTCGGTTTGAAAGGAGCGGATGATGGGCATGACCTGCTGGATGGATTTGTCGGTGACTGTGATGGAGGGCCACATGAAGCTGTTCCAGTAGCCGATGAAGATGCCCGCCCCCTGCACCACCATGGGGGTGACGGAAAGGGGCAGAAACACGGTCCAGAAAATGCGGAACCGCCCGCAGCCGTCAATGCGGGCCGCGTCCTCCAGGCTGGCGGGGATGTTGAGAAAGAACTGGCGGAAGAAAAAGATATTGTAGCCGCCGGCAATGCCGGGCACCAGCAGCACCCACAGGGTGTTGATCATGTGCAGGGAGTGCACCACCAGGTAGGAGGTGATGAGAATGGTGAGGCCGGGCACATACATGGTGATGAGGCAGTAGACCCAGAACAGCCGCTTGCCAAAGAATTCCAGCCGGGCAAAGGCGTAGGCTGCCATCATGTTCACCAGCAGCGAGAACACCACCCCCAGCGCCGCCACCAGGAAGGTGACCAGCATGGCGTGGAACAGGGGATTTTTGGTGCTCACCAGAATGGCCTCATAGTTGGTGGTGATCCAGTCCTTGGGGAGCATGCGCAGAGGGGTTGCCAGGACCTCTTGCTTGTTTTTGAAGCTGGCCAGAAGCATCCACAGCAGGGGGAACAGGGAGACTGCCGCCACGGCCAGGGCGACCACATAGCCCATGCCCCGCCGGAGCCTTGTCAAAGGTTTTGTTTTCACCGGTTTCCCTCCTTAGCCGTCAATGGATCTTTCAGAGCGGATGACAGTAAACACGAACGAGTTGAGTATGGCAATGAAAATCATGATTAGCAATGCCCCGGCAATGGTGCGGCCCATGTTGACCCCAGTGCTTTTGAAGTTGTTGTAGATGTAGAGCATGGGGGTCAGGGTGCTCTCCCGGGGGCCGCCGTTGGTCATCATCATGGGCACCTCGAACATTTGCAGGGCGCCTGTGACCATGCTGATGCATTGCAGCACAAAGATGTTCTTCATCTGGGGCAGGGTGATGGAGATCAGCTTGCGGAAGGCCCCGGCCCCGTCTATGGAGGCGGCCTCGTAATATTCGGCGGGCACGCTGATGAGCCCCGCGTAGTTGAGGATGGCTCCCCCGCCAAAGCCCAGCCACAGGGTGGGCGCTACAATGGAGAACATGGCCCAGAAGCCGTTGTTTAAAAAGGCGATGCGCGGCAGGCCCAGGGAGGTGAGCAGCTGGTTGATGAGCCCGCCCTTATACTCAAAGATGAACATGAAGATGATGCCGGCCACAATGCCCGCAATGATGCCAGGGATGTAGATTGCGGTTTTGATGGCGTTGGAGAACCGGACGGAAAGGCTTTTGAGCAGGTGGGCAAAGGCGAATTGCAGGACAATTTGCAGGGGCACCAGAATGACCACAAATTTCAGGGCATTGACCACAGCCCGGCGGAAGGACTTATTCACCACAATGACACGGAAATTATCCAGCCCCACAAAGGTGGAGTTGCCGTAGAAGTTCCAGTCGTAAAAGCTTTTTTCAATGGCCATGACCAGGGGGGCCACCACAAAAACCGTGAGCAGCGCCACAGCGGGCAGCAGCATGAGATAGGCTGTGCACATGTCCCGCTTTTGCATTTTTGTGTAGCGGGGCAGCTTGCCGGCGGTCGGTTTGCGCATACTCTTATACCTCCTTTTTTCCTGAATGTTTTGCGCCCGGCCTCTGTTTGGAAGGGCCCGGGACTTGGGCTTGGTGCGAAAGCAGAGGGAAGGGTCTCAGTAAGATAGAAGCCGGGGCCTGCCCAGGGCTCCTCTGAAAACCCGGTATCCCCTTTGTTTTCAGAGGCGCTTGCAGGCAGGCCCCGGAAAGCTTGATTTCAGGGCGTGTTCCCATAAGCGTTCGTACGCGTCTTTTGGGCAAATTTTTGCCATCTTCTGCGTTGAAAATTCTTGAAGTACGCGAGTACGTCTGCAAATTTTCGCCTTGAATCTGACAAAAATTTACTCCAAAATCCGCATACTCAGCTTATGGGAACACGCCCTGACGCCGGCGGCTTGGCCCCGTTACTTTCTGGGGTCTGTGCCGGGCAGATTATTGTCGTCGATCAGCTGCTGAATGTCCTCGGCGCAGGTCTTCAGGGCGTTGTCGATATCGTCGTAGCCCATGGCCACGTCCTCAAACAGGGAGGCCACCCGGGCGGAAATGTCCCAGGGATAGGCTGCCTCGGGCTGGCCGTAGGAGGAGATGCGGTTGATGACGTCCACATACTCCGCGCCGTCGCCGGCCTGCTCCGCCGCCCAAGCGGCAATGCTGGCAAAGGGAGAGGCCTTGGCAAACTCCACATCCACATAATACTGGCCCAGCCGCTCCGGGTTCTCGCTGCTCACCAGCCAGGAGAGGTAGTCGGCCGCGCCCTCGGGCTTTTCCGCCTTGGAGTCCAGCACATACACCCAGCCGCCGATGGTGGCGGTGGTTTTGTCCAGGTTGCCGTCTTGGGTGGGCACCACGGCCACGCCGGTGTTCTCCCACACCTCGGGGTAGGTGTTGATCAGGTCGGTGACTGCCCAGGAGCCGCAGATCTGGAACACCACGTCTCCCTGGCCAAAGGGCTTGATATCCGTGTAGCCGGCCAGAGGCTGCTCGGGCACTGCGCCCGTGTCGTACAGCTCCTTGAAGAACAGGGCAATGTCCCGGTAGCCATCGTCGATAAGGGGAGCGTCCCAGTTGTCGTTGATGGGGCCGTGGCCGGTGTTGCCGAACTGCATACCCCAGGTGCTCCAGCCCATGTCGCCAAAGCCGGGAATCTCTAGACCGAACACCTCGTCAGTCTTCAGGGCGTTAGCCATGTCGATGAGCTCCTGCCAGGTCTTGGGAGGCTGGGTATAGTTGCCCTTTTGCAGCAGGTCCTTCCGGTAGTAGAGCACCATGGAGGGCTCGCACAGCAGGGGAATGGCGTAGGTTTTGCCGCCGATGGAGACCATCTCTTTGACAATGGGCAGCATGTCGTCAAAAACGGCGCTGTCCATGTAGTCGTCGAAGGCGCCATAATAGCCCTCTTTTACGCCGGTGGGAATGTGGTTGTAGGACTGAATATAGGCGGTGGGGCAGGTGTCGGAGGCGCGGGCTGCGGCAATGCGCTCGTCCCAGGCAGAGCCGGCAATGAACTCCTCCCGGATGGTGTAGCCCCGGCCTTCCAGGTTGTACTCATGCACGGACTTCTCAAAGAAGTCGACCCAGATGTCGCCCATGCTCTGGCTCCACAGCACGATCTCCTCGCCCTCGGGGTACTCGGTGCCCTCGTAGGGGTTCACATGGATGGGCTCGTCCTCTGTGGCCTCCTCTTCCCCGCTGTCAGCGGGCTCGCTCTCGTCGGGGGCGCTTTCGCTCTCCTCAGGGGCGCTGGCGGAGGCGCTGCTCTCTTTGCTGCTGCCGGAATCTCCCCCGGAGCAGCCTGTCAGGACGGCCAGCATCAATGCCAGCGCAAGGAACAGGGCAAGCAGTCTTTTGGTGTTTTTCATAGCAAGGCTTCCTTTCTCCATTCAGTTGCCTGCGGCGCACCGCAGGACCATTACTTGATAGGGCTCCCATGTAAGGCGTTCCAGGTTTTCGGTTTTCACCACCTTTTCTGTCTGGTTTTCGTCCGTATAGTCCAAACACGCCAGCCATTCCGGCGTATTGCTGAATTTTGTCAGGTCCACCGCCCCCTGCTGGGGCTGGGCTGTGGTATTTGCCAGAAAGACCGCGGTCTCCCCGTTCAGCCGGTAGGCCTGGACCAGCAGGCTCTCTCTGGCAATGGCTCCGCTGGTGTTCTGCTCGGCCGTGCCGGCGGTGAGATTGTATTGCAGGTAGGTGCGGGAGACGCTTTCGCAAACCACCCGGGGAGGCCGCAGCATCTCCCCATAGGCCAGGAACCTGCCGTATGGCCCGGTGCGAAGGGAGGCGAATTTGCGGAGATACGCCCCGATTGCCTCGTCAAAGGCATAGCCCCGGGGCTCGAGGGCGCAGTAGTGCTCCTGGGAGGAATTTTCTCCGGCGTCGTCGATGACCTCCATGGGGCTGTACTCGCTGTTGATTTCAAACAGTCCGCCCCAGAGATAGGTTTTGGCAATGGTGTGGTAGATCAGGTCGCCGCCCTGGGCAGTCAGCTTGCCCCAGCCGTCCATGCGCACAGGCGCATACCCGGCGTACACATACTGAAACAGGGGGATCAGCCAGGCCCGGTTCAGCCGCAGAAGCGTGCGGTAGGGCCAGAGCTCCAAGGCTGAGCAGGGCTGGGCGTTGGCCCGGGCCTGGTAGAAGTCCAGCACGTCGATAAGGGTCTCGTTGATCATCTCTGTGCCCAGGGGGATGTATTTTCCCCTGTCTTCGGTCAGGGCCCGGCGGGTGCTGTCATATATTTTGCGGTAGGCCCTGGTCATCTCCCGGCCCGCCCCTGCCGGGTGGCCGTGGTCTTTGGCCATGCAGGTTTTGAGAATGTTGTTGGCGGAGATGTCGTAGTACATGGCGTCTGCGCCGGACTCGCGCACTGCCTGGCGGTCCCGCTCTACATGGAGCTGCTGGGTGTAGGCGCACAGGGGGCAGAGCATGTGGAACCGGTATCCGTCGTGGGACTTGGGATTTTCGGGCCACTTTTGCAGGCTGGCCTTCAGCTTTTCGCTGTCTCCCTTTTCCGGGTCCACCAAAAAGTCGAATTCAAAGGGGGCAAAATGACCGCCCTCCTCCTGCCAGGCCTTGACATTCTCTGGGTGGAACCGGGTGGGGAACCAGTCGGGATAGCCCCCGGGCACCCCGCTGCCGTAGGTTTGGGGGACCCGGGGCCAGTCGGGGCCGGTGACGTGAAAAAGAGGCGCGCCCACTGCCTGCCGGTATTTGCGGACCCACTTGGCCCTGTCGTGCATTCCGTTGATACCAAAGGTCACCGCGCCGGTGTTTTCCAGCAGCCAGCCGGCTTTTTCCTCTGGGGGGCGGTCTTGCAGGCGGCCCCGCTGGCACCAGACCTGGTTGAGCGCCCAGGCCTTGTAGAGGCCGGCGGCCTCATACCAGTCGTTTCCCTCGGTGGCCTGGAGCAGGAAGTCCCAATGGGTCTCTACCGGCTTGCCCGGCCCAATGTCCTCATAGCCAAAAATCTGGCTGGCCCGGAGGGCGTTGCCGGACTTGTAGAAATTCAGCCACTTCTGATAGAACGCCCCGTCCTCAGCGGCAAAGTACAGCCCGCACAGGCCCTGGGCATAATAGGTGAAAAACTGCATGGACGCGCCGGAGAAGGACTCGGGGTAGGGCATGTGCCGCAGGCCGTCCCCCTCCTTTTCAAAGGCTGCGTGGGGGTTTTGAATCAGGAGGCCGGTGGCATAGGCATGGGCCAGGTAGTCGCCGTCTCCCGTTATGCTTTTTATGCCGTTGATCAGGGGGTATTCCAGGCTGCACAAGGGGAAATGCCGGTTGCCCTCCGCCCGGGCGGTAAAGGCGATGGCCTCGCCCCGCACCCGGGCCTGGGCATGGATGCTCACCCCGTCCTCCCGCTGCCAGCAGAGGCTTGCTCCGCCTGGCTCCTCCTGACAGGTAAAGGTCTGGAAGTCAGAGGAAAAATCGTTCTGCTCCCGTTCCAGAATAAAGGCCTGGGGCTGGCTGCTCTCTGCCAGCACTCTGTGGGTGCGCAGGTCTGTGAGCCGGCGTATGGCCCCGGTTTTTCGGTCAATGGCCAGCTCCAGCCGGCCGCTGTTCAACAAGATCATCTCCATGCACCTCCCGGCTTGCCGGAATTTTATGGGCAGGCGGTCTGTCCGCCCGGCCTTATGGCTTCAGTATTCCCAATTTACTGCCGCTGCAAACCCTTTACCGCTCGTTGTCCCGCAGGGCTCCCAGGGCTCCGCCTGGGTGCCAGCGCACATACTCCTGGGGAGTCAGCCCGCGCTGGGCCTGAAGGATTACGCTGAGCCCCTGCAGCGCCAGCATCTCCGCCAGCACGGAGTTGCGGGGGGCCCGGTTCAGGGGGCCGCCCTCCTGGTCTACTCCGGCAAAAATGTGGGCGTCGGCTCTTTTTGCCAGCCAGCTTTTGGGGTTGCCGGAGACGCCGATGACCTTGCAGCCGTTGTTCTGGATGGCTGTCACAGTGGACTTCATCTCGGCTGTTTCGCCGCTGTTGGAGATGCAGACCACCACGTCGCCCGGCGCCAGCTGGCCGCAGGAGCCATGTACCGCCTCTGTGCCGTGGAGAAAACAGGCGGGCGTGCCTGTGGAGCTGAGCAGCGAGGCTATGTAGTTGGCCACATGGGCGGGCTTGCCAATGCCTGTGACATGCACCCTGCCTCCCTTTGCCTGGGCGTCCCAGATCAGGCCTGCGGCGGCCTCATATGCTTCGGCGTCCATTTTGCTGAGAAACCGTTCCAGCTCTCCGCCGGCCAGCTGCTTGCTGGTTTCCAGGCTCCGCCTGGCTATGTCTCCAATCCTTCCGGGCCTGCTGCCATTCAGGCTCTCTAACAGGCTGCGGTCGATTGGGCTGCCGCCCAGCCGGTCCAGCAGCTCCTTCACCTCGCTGAGCCAGGGCAGGCTGGGCTGGGCTCCCATCCGGGACACGGTCAGGGATGCCGCGCAGTTGGCAAGCCGCAGGGCTGTCCGGTGGTCCGCGCCTGCGCAGACCGCGGTGCAGAAGGCTCCCACAAAGCTGTCCCCTGCCGCAGTGGGGTCTACGGCCTTTATGGCGTCCACGCAGGGGCTGTATATCATTTCCGTTCCGTCGGAAACCGCCGCGCCCTCGCTGCCCAGGGTGACCACCACATTTTTCGCCCCCCTGTCATGGAGGACCTTCACAGCACGGCTCAGCGCGTCCTGGTCCAGCTGGCCGTTCTTCTTCACACTGATGCCGGTGAGGCTTTCCAGCTCGTGCTCGTTGGGGGCGATGTAGGCGAGCTGTTTTAAAAGCTCCTCCGGCACTGCTGCGGCCGGAGCCGGGTTCAGCATCACGGGCACCCCGGCGGCAGCGGCGTACTCTGCTGCCAGCAGGTTCACCCCGGCGGGGATCTCGTGCTGCAGCAGCACCATGTCGTAGGCCCCGGCCTGGTCCTTCAGAAACGCCAGGTCCTGGGGGGCTACCGCCATGTTGGCCCCGGGGATGACCACAATGCGGTTGCGGCTTTTGCCAGCCTCGTCTGTCTCAAGAAGCACATTGCCCACAGCGGAGGGCTGGGATTTGTCTACAGCCACATGGCTTACGTCCACCCCGGCCTCCTGGGCCGAGGCTGTCAGCCGGCGGCCGAAGTCGTCGTCCCCCACCCTGCCTACCATGTCCACCTGGGCCCCCAGCCGGGCCGCCTGGATTGCCTGGTTGGCCCCCTTGCCCCCGGGAGCTGTGGAAAAGGCGCGCCCCAAAATGGTCTCGCCTGAGCCGGGCAGCTCCTGTACGGAAACGATCAGGTCCATGACAAAGCTGCCTGCTACCAGCAGCCTGGGCCTTTTTTTCATCTGCGCGTCAACCTCCCTGCGGCGCGCCGCCAGCCTGTGGGGCCGCGGTGCGGGCGCTCTCATTTTTTGTGACACCGGATCGGAGCGTTGCGCGGGATTGTCTGCGCTCATTTCTGATATCGATGTCATATTTGTGCAAAAAATAAAATGGCTTTCGTTGCCTGTAGTATAAGCCATTTCATTTTATTTGTCAATACCTTTGGGAAAAATTTTGAAAAAAATTATTTTTTAGGAGAATCTGCCTAGAGCTTTCTCCAGGAGCCATGTCTCAGGCGTATGGTATCGGTTTTATTTTTTGAGCTTGGCTGCTGAGTCCCGGGCCACCAGCACAGGCTCTAAGGCAATGGCCTTTTTGTAGTCCCGCTTCCCCTCAATCCGTTCCAGCAGCAGCTGGGCCGCATTGCTGCCCAGCTGAAACTGCATCATGTCCACCGAAGACAGCATGGGCACAGTGCAGCAGCAGAAGTCTGTATTGTCCAGGGAGATCACGGACACGTCACGGGGAATGCGCAGGCCTGTGTCCCGGCAGGCCTTCATGCAGCCAAAGGCCATCAGGTCGTTGCAGGCCACCACAGCGGTAAAGGCCCGCCCCTTTTTGAGGAACTCCCGGAAAGCCCCCTCGCCCCCGGCCCGGGTGAAGTCCCCTACCACGGCCATTTCCGGGTCAAAGTCCAGCCCGTGGTCCTCCATGGCCTGCCGGAAGCCCGCCAGCCGCTCTTTGCCCGCCAGCTCTTGAGGGGTGCCCCCCAGAAACACAATGTCTCTGTGTCCCAGGCGGATCAGCTCCGCCGCAGCAATATACACCGCTTTAATCTGGTCCACATACACGCAGTCCAGGCCCTCGGCGCCGCCCTCGTAAAGAGCGGTGAGCACTGCGGGAACCGGCGCGTGGCGCACTGCCTGCACCAGCCCTGGGTAAAAGTCAAAGGACCCCAGAATGATGCCGTCCACAATCCGCTCCCGCAGCACCTCCACAAAGCCCATCTCCCGGGACTTGCTGTGCTCGCTGTGCACCAGCACCATGTAGTAGCCGTGGCTTTCCAGCACCCGGTTGGCCCCTTCAATCATAGAGAAATAGTAGGGGTTGTACATATCCGGGATGCAGAACATGACCTTTTTGGTGAGCTTGTTCTTCAGCGCCTTTGCCGCCTGCACAGGGGCGTAGTCCAGCCGTTGGGCGGCCTGCCGGATAATCTCCCGGGCCTTTTCGCTGCAATAGCCCTTTCCGCTGAGGGCCCTGGCCACGGTGGAGGGCGAAAAGCCGGTTTCCTGCGCGATGTCATAAATTGTACTCATGTGACACTTCCCATTTCTTCAGGTTTCACATTGGTCTGTGATGATTGTCTTTTCATTCTACCCCATTCCACTTCAAAAGGCAAGGGGCCGCATGGTATTTGGAGGTTATGCACAATGTCCGTGTGGCAGTGTTGTAATATTTCATGATTTCTATTTTGGGTATTGACAGGGGCTTTTGAGTATGGTACTATCTCAATATATGAACTATATGGCACCGATGCCATGTTTGTGAAACACAAATCTTCAGGAAGGTGTAGGATTGTAATATGGAATTTAACGGTATTGTAAACGGCATGAGCGACCTGACCCGGCTTTCTCACGCAAAGACCCGGTCCATCAGCCCTGAAAACCTTACCGGCGCTCCTGGCGCGGGGGGCATGTGCGAGCTGGAGGACGGCAACGCCAGAACAGCTGCCCAGGACCTGGGCAAGGGCTGGAAGGTGAACCCCTACGTCCATATCCAGCCCGGCGAGACCTTTGAAATGGCCAGCATAGACGGCCCTGGGGTGATTCAGCATATCTGGATGACCCCCACCGGCCTGTGGCGGGATGTGATTCTCCGCTTTTACTGGGACGGCCAGGAGAACCCCTCGGCGGAGTGCCCGGTGGGAGACTTTTTTGCCTCTACCTGGAACCATTATGCCCAGCTCTCTTCTCTGGCGGTGTGCGTGAACCCGGGCAGCGCCTTTAACTGCTACTGGCAGATGCCTTTTCGCAGGCACTGCCGCATCACCCTGGAAAATATTGGCGTCGAGCCGGTTACATACTATTATCAGGTGGACTATGCCCTGACAGACGTACCGGAGGACTGCGCTTATTTTCATGCCCAATTCCGCCGCGCCAATCCTCTGCCCTACAAGGAGGTATACACCCTGCTGGACGGCGTAAAGGGCCGGGGGCACTATGTGGGCACCTACATGGCCTGGGGCTCGAACAACAACGGCTGGTGGGGCGAAGGCGAGATTAAGTTTTACATGGACAAGGACACGGAGTACCCCACCATATGCGGCACGGGCACCGAGGACTATTTCTGCGGCTCTTACGATTTTGAGGACCCTTTTACCCATGACAGGTATGTGCCCTTTACCACCCCCTATGCGGGCCTGCACCATGTCATCACCCCTGACGCCCTGTACCGCAGCCAGTTCCGTTTTGGCATGTACCGCTGGCATATCACGGACCCCATCCGCTTTGAGGAGAGCCTGCGGGTGACCATTCAGGCTTTGGGCTGGCGCAGCGGCGGACGGTATCTCCCGCTGCAGGACGACCTGGCTTCGGTTTCCTATTGGTACCAGACTCTGCCTACCGCCCCCTTCCCCACTCTGCCGGGCAGGGATGAGCTGGAAGTGATCTGATTATAACTGTCCTCCTTTAAAGAATAGAAAGCGTCCCGTTTTCCTTGGGGAGCGGGTTGATGGATGGAAGACAAGCTTGTCTTTGATTCTCAACCGGCTTTGGGGGGAGGCGGGACGCTTGTTTTGTGGAGAGCTTTGGGCGTTCTGCGGCGTTTTTCTTGTTTGGTGATTGGGGGGGTTATGGCGTATCGTGAACACACTTAAGGCAACACCGCTGCTGCGCCGCCTGGTTTCAACGAGGCATACCTCTTTGGAACTGTGTTAACGGTATCTGATGCTGGGGGAGCTTTGCTGTTCACAGATTGTTTACAGCTGCACTACTGGAATAGTGTTGACAAGCTTGCACTACTGTGATAGTATGAGGATAGACTATTGCAATAGTTTTATAGAAAGGAACGACTGCTATGTCAATGAAACTGTTTGATTCTGAACTTAAGGTGATGAATGTGCTGTGGCAGGGAGGCGACCGCACTGCCAAGGAGGTCTCTGACATTCTGAAGGCCGAGACCGGCTGGAACATGAACACCACCTACACGGTCATTAAAAAGTGTATTGCCAAAGGCGCGATTGAGCGCAGCGAGCCGGGCTTTGTCTGCCATGCCCTGATTCCCAAGGAGGCGGTGCAGGAGGCTGAGACCGACGAGCTGATTGGCAAGCTGTTTGACGGGTCGGTGGACCAGCTTTTTGCGGCTTTGCTGGGACGGAAGAAGCTCTCGGCAGAGCAGCTTGCCCGGCTGAAGGAGATGGTAGAGAGCGAGGTGGAGTCGTGAGCCTTTTGCAGATGAGCCTTTCTGGCGGGGCGATGATTCTGGCGGTGGCCCTGGTGCGGGGGCTGGCCCTTCACAAGCTGCCCAAGCGGCTGTTTCCGGCCCTGTGGGCTTTGGTTCTGCTGCGGCTGCTGATTCCCTTCTCCCTTCCCGCGGCGTGCAGTGTGTACTCGCTTTTCAGCCGCCCCGCGCCGGTGGCGGTCTATGCGCCTGGCCCGGTAGGTCTGTCCCCTGCCCCGCCGTTCGCCTGGACGGGCGGGGTTGGGGCCGGGGCCGGGGAGGCCTTTGTCTCTGAGGGCGCGGCGGCCTCTGGGGCTGACCCCTGGGGGATGATTTGGCTGACCGGCTTGGCTTTGTGCGCCGGGTACTTTGGGGTGGCTTATTTCAAGTGCCGCCGGGAGTTTCGGGAGGCCCTGCCTGTTCGCCATGCCTATGTGGAAAATTGGATTTTGGCCCACAGGCTCCGGCGGCCCATTGCTGTCCGGCAGTCGGACAAAATCACCGCGCCTTTGACCTATGGCATTCTGCGGCCGGTGATTCTTTTGCCAAAGTCTACCGACTGGAACGACCGGGAGACCCTGGACTATGTGCTGACCCATGAGTGGGTGCACATCCGGCGGTTTGACGGGCTGTTCAAGCTGCTTTTGACTGCCGCGCTGTGCGTGCACTGGTTCAACCCGCTGGTGTTGGGCATGATGGCTCTGGCCAACCGGGACATGGAGCTGGCCTGCGACGAGGCGGCGCTCCGGCTGCTGGGCAGGCAGGCCAGGGCTGGGTACAGCATGGCTCTTATTCGCATGGAGGAGCGGAGAAGGGGGCCTTTGGTGGCGGGCAGTCATTTCAGTAAAAACCCATTAGAAGAAAGGATAAAAGCCATGATGAAGATTAAGAAGACCTCAGTGGCCGCGCTGCTTGCGGCGGTGGTTCTGGTGGGAGGCACGGCCGCTGTGTTTGCCACCTCCGCCAAGGCGGAGAATGCTGCGGCTCCCCTTCGCCCGGGAAACGCGGGGGAAGCAACCTATTCCACGGAGAGCAAGGACAGCCTTTTGTCCTATA
>NZ_JBQISV010000040.1:0-18450 GCF_056800975.1 Acutalibacter sp. | reverse complement strand
CCTCGTAAGCCTCGCCGTTCACGGTGAAGGTAGCGTTCTCGCTGACCTTGATGGTCAGGGTCTGCTTGGTCAGGTCAGCCTCCTCGCCCAGGTTGACAGACAGCTCGGCGCCGCTAACAGCAACCTCGGTCTCGCCTACGCTCAGGCTCTCGATCTTGGCCTCTTTGCTGGCCTCGCCAACCGTAGCGGTCAGGGTGTACTCGTTCTTGGTAGTGCCATCCTCAGCGGTGACGGTGATCTTCAGGCCGCCCTCCACGCTCAGGTCGTACTTCTTGGCAGCGTCGAAATCCTTGCCGTCGATCTGCACCTTCGCAACAGGAGAGGTGGTCTCGATGGTCAGGGTCTGCTCCTTCAGGTCAGAGCCGAAGGGCAGCACCACGCTGTAAGCGTTCTCCTCAGCAGTGGCCTCGGTCTCGCCAACCTTCACGCTGGCGATGGTGGCGTCGGTCTCCACCGGGGCAATCTTGATATCCAGGGTGAAGGTCTTGCTGCTGCTGCTGTCCTCGGCAACCACCTTGAAGCTCTTGCCGTCAATGGGGGTGCCGTTGTAGTGCAGCTTGCCGCCTGCAACAGCGAACTTCTTGGTCTCCTGGCCAGGAGCAACCCACTTGGTGGCGCCGTTCTCAACGGTAGCATTGCTGCTCACGTCGAAAGCCAGCTCGAAGGAGGGGGTGGTCTTCTCATCATAGGCCTTGGTGTTGAAGCTGTAGGGCACAGTGATGATGTAGTTGTTCAGGCCGGCAACCGCAGTGTCCAGCTCAGCGGTCACGCCGGCGGTCTTGCTGGTCAGGCTGTTCAGCTCGCACTCAGAGCTGGCGTTGGCACGCACAGCGTACAGGTGGTAGGTCTTCGTATCGCCGCCGTTCTGGCTGGTGACCTTAACCTTAACACCATTGGTCTCAATGCTCTTCAGGAACTCAGCCTCGCGGGCAATGGTAGTAACACCACTTGTCTCGGTGTTATCAGTGAAGGCAGCAATAGTAATTTTTCTGCCGCCAGTAGTCTGGTCGGCCAGGCTGGTCAAATCAAATTTGTCATCTACGTCAACATCGCCGCTTCCACCAACGTACGCGACATCAGCGTTGTCCCCGATGGTCCAGTCATAGACATACAGATTCTCGGCGGCATCGGCGGCAAAGTTGTAGGGAACCTCGAGGCGGATCAACTTCTTATCCTGGTCAATGGTGGCCTCAAACTTGTTGTCCTCGTTGACCTCGCTCACAAACTCCTTGTTGGTGACAGTGAGGGCGTGGATGGAGTTATCGGTGCTCTTCGCTTCGGGAACGATGTAGTAAACCTTCTTGGAAGAAACAGGTGTGGTGGCTTTGCCACAGTTGTCCTTATTATCCGCAGTATACTCGCCATCAGCCCCGTAGAAGGAGTGAAGCTCAATCACGGCAATAGCGTTATCAGGAGCTTTATAAGGCTCTGTAGTATAGCCAGTTGTATCAAGGACAGAGATGAACCCACTTGCAGAAGCGGTTGGAACCTCACCCACGATAGCTGTACCATGGTTAGAACCCTTGGTTTCAGTGCCCTTGTAGCTAACAACAGTAGCACCATCGCTGGTAGAAACGGTGGCCTTGGTCAGCTCGGTAAGCAAATCGGTCGAATCGTCAATGCTAGCAGGAACGGTAATAACGTCGGCGGAATTGGGAGTGTACTCATTCCCCTCGTCGTCGATGAGAGCAAAGCCGCTGATAGCAGGAGCCTTGTTGGCGGGCTTTGTCGCAAAGGTCAGGAAGTAGCGGTTTGCCTCAGAATCGTCAGCGCTCTCCACCAGAACTTCCATGGGGTTGGTGCTGCCGTACTGGGCAAAATCAATGCCAGTCGTAGCAGGGGCAGTGGGCTTGAACTCAACCTCACCATTCCCGTCCTCATCATCGATAGTTTTAGCGAGCGGGAAGTCCTTATAAGGATTGACAATGGTAACCTTGGCATTCTCAGAAACATTCAGCTTCAGAGCAATTTTGTCCAGGTCCTCAGCAGCGCTGGCAGAACCAACCACGATGGTCTTGTTGGAGCCAACCACCTCGATGTTGCTCTGGGTGTAGGTGACAGCGCCGGCTGCTCTGGTAGAGCCACCGCCACTGCCGCCTTGCGGAGCCTGCTCAATGTCGCCAATGCCAACACTCTTCAGCTCAGCCTTGGTGTTCTTCTCCTTGAAGATGCGCACGTTGACAGTGCCAGTAGCAGCGTTGTCGGTTTCAACTGTCAACGCAATGTTGGTGTGGGCGGCAACATTACCATTCGCATTCACCACAGTATGCTCCAGGTTAGCAAGGCCGCTGCTGGCTTTTCCATTGTCGCGGTCATAGGCCGTGTTGCTAGCAGAGCCATTCTTAATGGTCTTCACATTGCTGGAAGGGGTGTAGGTAGCAATGATGGGATCAGCAGTGGCAATAGGAGTGTCGTAGGAGACCACTACATCCACAGTCACCTGACCAGCGGTAGCACCCTCCTTGATTTCATAGCCAATCATGCCAGGAATGGAGAAGGAGTCGAAGATGGGCTCAATTACATAGCTGACAGTGTACTTCTGAGAAGCTTTGTTCTCAGCGGTCACAGTGAGCTCTGTGGTATTGTCGCCCGCGCCAATGGCAACATCAGCGCCCTTGTCGGCAGTCACGATATCCGTTTTAGCCAACTGCACCTTAGCAACGTTCAGGGGCTTGGTGATGACGATGGTGTGAGCGGTGTTGTCCACCACAGCGGAGACAATGGTGCCCTTCTTGGCCTTCACCTCAGCAATGGTGGTGTCGCCGCTGGCCGCCCGCTGCTCCACAGTGATGGTCAGGGGGTAGGTCTTGGGCTCGGCGCCCTTGTCGGTGACCTTCAGCTGCAGCGTGTAAACGCCAAAACTGCCGGTCTCCGGCTTGGTGATAGCCAGAGTCTTCAGATTGAAGGGACTGCTCTTTGCATTGGCAGTGCCCGGCCGGCCAGTCAGGCTGGTGCCGATCTGGCGGTTGTTTGCGCCGTAAATGGCTACAGAGGTGCCGGCGTCGCTTTTCAGCTCGATCTGCACCTTAGCCAGCTCGGTCGCAACGCTTTCGCTGGTGTGAGCCAGCGTGACAGCATAGCTTTCGCCGTCAAGCACTGCCTCCTCGCCGCCGACAAGAATCTTGTCAGCTTCCGCAGCAAAGGCGCTCATCGGAATCATTGCAGCGACCATGAGAATGGCCAGGAGCGCTGCAAGTGATTTCTTCAGAAACTTGCTTTTGTTCATGTTTTCAACCCTCTTAGATTTTAGATTCTCTCCGGCCCCTTCGCCGGGGAGTGGAAGTTAACTATATACTCGCATTCTCAAGCCGCAGCGGCGGATTTTCTGGGGGTTTTAAGGGTTTTAGGCGGTATCGTTCAACTTTTGTTCAACTGGCGCCCGGTTTTTTCCACATTCTGGGCCTTTTCGGTGGAAAAATTGACGAATCTGCCATTTTTTCGGGGTTTTTCACTGGGTTCAACATTGATTCAACAGCCTGTGGAATAAGTTTTCGGTTGATTTTCGTATGGCTCGCGCTAAGGTTGACAGAGGTCGGGGAGGGTCAAAAAGGATGGGGGAGGGCTCGGCAATTTTGCTGAAAATCGCTGTGATTTTAACAAAAAACAGGCCTGAAATTTTACATTCAGGCCTGTTTTGGGACATTTTTACCCCTTATTCCCTCTGATCTGCCGCCTCTGTTTTTGCCCGGGCAATGATTTCCTCCATGCGCCCGCTGATTTTGTCCTCAGCCTGCTGCATGATATGCCCGTAGATATTGGTGGTAGTGGCTACGCTGGAATGCCCCAGCCGGTGGCTGACGCTGATGCTGTCTACCCCACTGAACAGCAAAAGGCTAGTCATGGTGTGGCGAAAGGCGTGGGGGTTCAGGTGGGGGAGGCCCCGGCGTTTTTCAAATCGGGTGAGCCAGTTGCCCAGCTGAGAGGGGTTCATGGGGCCCCCGTGCTCGCCTGTGAAAATGTAGGGGGAGGCCTGCCAGCGGCTGCCCTGGCAGAGGGCCTCCTCCCGCTGCCAGCGTTGATACTGGCGGAGCAGGTCCATGGTCTCCTGGGGCAGACGGATGCTGCGGACAGAGTCCCGGGTTTTTGGGGGACCCTCATAGAGCCCCCGGTCCGGGGCATAGTGCATGGCGCAGTCTATTCTGATGGAACGGCGTTCCCAGTCCACCTTCTCCCATTTCAGCCCCAGCAACTCGCCCCGCCGGCAGCCGGAGGCCAGCAGAAGATTCACCGCTGCCTGCCATTTGATGGGCTCTGACTCTAAGGCATTGAGAATGGCCCCCACCTGCTCCTCCTGAAAATAGTTGGGGTCCATGCCCTCTCCCCGCTTTGGGGGGACAGCCCGGCGGGCCGGGTTGTAGGGAATGAGCAGCTCCTTTTCTGCCTGGCCCAGCACAGCGGAGACCAGCAGGTGACAGTTCATAACAGTGCGGGAGCTGAGGGTCTTCTCCTGCCGCACCAAAGTAAACAGGCTGCTCATGGGCATGTCCAGGGCTCCGGCAATGCGTTGCGCTGTAGCGGGCTTGATGGTCTTTCCCTCCCGCAGGCGCGCCAGGCTCACCCTGCCGCCGCCCTTTACCGGCAGGTCTCCCACCACGCCCCGTTCCTCCAGGGTCCGCCACAGCAGGGGCTTGACCTGGGCCATCTCATTGTCATTGCGGGCCTCAGGGGAGGAGAGAGCCTGATACAGAAGGTTCAGGTGCTGGGGCCGGATGTCGCAGAGCTTCATGGGTCCCAGCGTCGGGAGGACCCGGTTCAGGCTCTGCCGGTAGTGGATCTCTGTAAGATGCTTCATGCCCATGGTGGTTTTGCAGCTGAGCACATATTCCGCATACTCGGCAAAGGTCTGTCTGCCCCCGGCAGTGCCCTCCTGGCGACAGCGGCGCTCAAAGAGTACCGCCTGCTTTTCCGCCTCCCGGCGGGCGCGCTTACAGCCCCAGCCCTCTGGCACCCGCCAGGTACAGGAGTAGGGGGTGAGCTGCCGCCCGGTCTCCGGGTCTCTGCCCCGGTAGACACGGATGCTGTAGGAGATGATTTTGCCCTCCTTGTTTTTTCTGGCCTGAATGTTTGCCATAATGATTGCCCCTTCCCGCAGGCCGGCCATGAGACAATCCGCATGACCGGCGCCCCGATGGCGGTCTGCTGATTCAGTATTTCTTTAGAATACCAGTCTTGGGGGTGGACTGTCAAAAGCATTGGAATATATAGTGGATTAGGTGATATTTTTTCACAAGTCATCTTGGGCTGCTGTGGTTGACGCTGTCGCAAAACCGGCAGATGCTGATAAAACATCACACTTGTTATGGGGCCTTGAGATTCTTCTTGAGCCGGACATATCTGCTTTATGACTAAAAAAGAAAATGACCGCTCTCCTGAGGGAAAGGGTCATTTCTTTTTTATGCTGATTCTGCCTTGACGGAACGATCAGGCCTCTGCGCCGGTATCAGCGGCAGGAGCACAGTAGATGGCAGTGCTCAGCACCTCCTCCGGAATATCCGCAGCCAAAGCCGCCATGGTGTCCTGATTGACGCTGACCTGACCGCTGCCAAAGGAGTACACCGGCAGGCTGGAAGCCTCCCGGCCTGCCGCCAGCTGGACCGCCATGTCCGCCGCCCGGTTGCCTGCCTCGGTATAGTCAATGCCCACACAGGCCATGGCTCCCTGGCGCACCAGGTCCTGGGTGCAGGCATACCAGGGCTTTCCAGCTGCCGAGGCTGCTGCGGCAGCGTCCGCGGCAGCTGAGGCTATGGTGCTGTCCACCGGGGTGAACACTGCGTCGGCCTGGGCGCACAGCTCAGTCATGCGCTGCTGTACCTCGCCGGCGTTGGCCACCTGGCCCTCCACCACTGTAATGGAGTTCTCAGCGCAGTAGTCCTTGAACCGCTGCACATAGGTCTCTCCCAAGGGGCAGCTGGGGTCGTAGAGCAGGCCTGCTGTGGCCAGACCGGGGTCTACCTGCCGGGCCAGCTCCATGACGCTCTGGGCCGAGGGGGCGTCTGCCACGCCGGTGACATTGCCCTCAGGCTGGGTCAGGTTTTTCAGTCCCACATCAGCCGAGGCATTGCCCACACCCAAAAACACCACCTTGGTCTCAGAGCCCTCAGCGGCCTTGGCAGCCGCCTTGGCAGCCGGCGCGGAGATGGCAACAATCACGTCTGCCTTCTCCTCCACCAGCTTTTTACAAATCTCAGCGGCCTTGGCTCCGTCGCCTCCGGCGTTCTGGTAGTCTACCAGCATTTTACCGTCATCCAGGCCCCACTCGTCCAGGCGGCTCATAAAGGCCTCCCGGGCCTCGTCCATAGGGGCATATTCTATATACTGCACCACGCTGATGCGGCGGCTCTGCACTTCCTCCACAGGGGCTGTAGAGGAGGTCTGGGAGAGGGAGGAGGTATCCTCCTCCTTTTGACTGCACCCCCCCAGCACGCAGGCTGTCAGCGCCAGAGCCAACAGCGCGCAAAATACTTTTTTCATAGTTTTCTCCTTTTTCCGGCATTCCGGGCATGTCCTTTTCAGAGAGGGCAGCTTACGGAATCTGATCCAGCATGGCAGTGACCTCGCTGCTCCGCACCTGACCGTTGAAGCCTCCGTTGAGCACAGCGGCATAGCGGTTGGAGTCTGCCAGCTTATAGAGCTCCAGGGTGTCGCTGCCCCCGTCAAAATACTCGTACACAACCTTCACATCCGCTGTGCCGCTGTAAGAGGATTCCTCCTGAGAGAACACAGCCAGACTGATTACTGCCTGGTAGAAGGGCTGGTAGCCCTCGTCGTAATCCACGGCTTCGCCCCCGGCATTTTCAATGCTTAGGTCATATTGAATATTGCTCTCTGTGGACTTTTCCTCGTTTTTGGTACGGGTAATGTGATATGCATGGACCTGGTCCCCGTCCACTGTCACGGTGAGCTTTTTCACGTTTTTGATATTGGGTATCCACACATAGCTCATGCGCAGCTTGGAGATGCTGCTCTCAGCCCAGGCCTCCACAGTGGCGCCGGACACCTGATAGACCACGTCCCGGCCGTCTGCCAGCAGGTAGCGGTTTCCCTCCGCGTCCTCGGCGCTGACAGCCAGGGTGTGCTCGCTGTCGTTCATGTTAAAGCTGATCTCAGCTTCTGGCTCTGAAAGGCCGTACTGCTCCAGCTTTTCCTCTGTAATCCCGGCGTCTACCGCAGCAGAAGCGGTGAGGGTCTTCAGAGCGGTCATCAGGGTCTCAAAGGTAGAGTTGCCGCTCTCGGCAGTGATGGGGGTGGTGATCAAATAATTGCTGGTGGCCCGGGAGGTGTACTCAATGTTGACAGGCTCCGGGTACTGGGCGCCGGAGAGGGTCATGCTGTACAGAATATCCAGCCCGACGGTCTCCTTCTCCTCTCCGTTTTCATCCTCCGTTATCTCCATACGGTCAGCCACCGAGTAGAGCTCTGTGTTGAAATAGGAGAATTTGCTCTCAAATAGATTCACCGGCACGCCGGAGATCACATACACAACGCCGTCCTTGAGCACATATTTGCCCACCGACTCGGCAGCGTTGTCGCCCAGAACCAGCTTGTCGCTGCCCCCACTGGTATAGTTCAGCGTAACCTCCGGCGCACCGGAGCCCAGGCCAAAGGCGTTCAGGTTCTCCTGGCCGCCCAGGTCCTTGACCGCTTTCAGCTCCACCAGAGTGCGCACATTGGAAGTGAGCAGGGCAGTGTTCAGGTCATAGTCCTCATAGCCGTCCAGGGTGAACTCCACTGTTTCGCCGGCGCTTTTCACCGGCAGCAGGGTATAGCTGTCCTCCTGGTTCACCACCTCTACCGAGGCCACCTCAGCCATGTCCTTGTCCAGAATGGGCTCGCTGGCTGAAGCTTCGGAGGAGGCGGAAGAGGAGGAGTCCGTCTCCTCGTTCTCTGTGGGCAAAAGCCGGAGGGCCGCAAACGCGCCGCCCAACACCACCAGCACTGCCAGCATAATGATAATATATTTCCCGGTCTTCTTCATGAAATTACAGGTGCCTCCTCTTCAGGAAGATGCACAGGCCTGCCGCCAGCATCAGCACCGGCAGGCCAATGGTGAACACCCCCAGCCCCAGCACAGTAATGGTGCTCTGAGAGGCGGTTACGTCCACAATATTGGTCTGCACCCGCTCTGTCATAACCGTTACCTCGCTGCCGTCGGTGTCGGTAGCGAATTTCATCAGGTCAGTGACATAGCGGCTGTTGTCAAAGGCAGTCTGCAAAAAGGTGTCGGTGAACATATAAGAGGAGCCAAACACAATTACGCTGCGATAGCGGAAGCTGTTGCCAAACTGGGCCAAGGTGGAGGAACGGGTAGCCACCACCTGCTCGGCGGTGCTCTCCGGGTTCTCCAGCTCCTCCTGAGAGCTGTTCTCTGTGACCACAAAGGCTGCGGGAGAGGTGCTCAGCAGGGCCTCTACGCCCACGTCGCCGTTGCCCTCAAACAAAATCTCAATGGGCAGGCTCATGGGGCAGATCAGGCGGTCATAGGTGTTGCTCTCCAAGGCCTTGCCCACCGCGTTCACCACAACATAGGAGGGGTTGGCGGACACATAGCGGGAGCTGTCGCTCTCAGCCACCATAGCGCCGCTTTGCACCGAGACGCCCCACTCCTCCAAAAAGCTGCTGAGCTTGGGCAGCTGGTTCTGGGTGGGGTGGAAGGTGACCAGCAGGGCAATGGACTCCTGGCGGGTCTCGTCCGCCAGCAGGGCCCGGATCTTTTCCAGCTCCTCGTCCGTATAGTCTGTAGTGGGGGTAGGAATCATGAGCAGCTGGGTGTCCTCGGGCATGTCCTCTGTAAGCAGGTCTACCTCTTTGTACTCAAAGTTCTGGCTCTCCATCAGGTCCAGAAAAGCCCCCATGCCATCGCTGGTCAGCAGCTCGCCATGGCCGGTGGCAATGGCGATTACCGGCACCTTGTCCATGTTCACCATCTCCAGGGCTCCGGCCAATGCGCTGTCTACATTGGAATACTGCTCGGTAGCGCCGGTGCTCTGGTTTTGGGACATGGAGAACATGTCGTCTACCGTGAGGACCCGGTAGCGTTTTTCTGTGCGCACCAGCACCCGGCCGGTGATCAGGGTCTCGCCGGTGTAGCTGCTGATAAACTCCGGGTTGGTGTCCGGGTCAATAAACTCTGCTTTGATGTGGCTGTTGGCCTCGGCCAGACGCTCGGCCAGATTGGCCACCTGGCTGTACTTCAGGCCGTAGTTGGAGTAGATGCCGTCGTTGCGGTAGGCGTCCTCCTTGCCGATAAGATAGATGGTGGTGTCTTGCTCCACCTTGCCGGCAATCTCTATGGCCTGGTCCGAGAGGGTGTTCATCTTCTGGGCGGTCAGGTCAATGTTCATGGAGGGGAAGCGCTCGGAGAGCAGGGAGACCAGCAGGTTGATCACCACCACAATGGCGATGAACACCACGCTCATAACAGTAGCCATGCCTCCCCGCTTGAATTTGTTGCCCTGGAACACCGAGGCCTTTTTTTCAGGGCCGGGGCCGGGCTCAGGCGCCGGCTGGGAGGCCGGGCTATCCGCTGTCTCCTCTATGGGCTCCAGGTTCTCCTGGTTCTGCTTGTTTTCGTCCATTGCTGTATCCACTTTCCTTTCTCGCAGGGCCGCTGTGTCCGGCCGCGAAGTATATTTCTTTAATAATCTGACAGAGGGACTTGTCTGCAAGCCGCTGTCCCGGGTCTTTTATAAATGCGGACAGCGGGCCGCTTTCTGCGCTGCCGGGTCTTTTAGCTCCAACGGCGGCTCTCAATGCGGCGGGCGGTGAGGAACACGAAAATCGCCATGACACTGAGGAAGAAGACCGCGCTGGACACGCTGAACAGTCCCTGGGTGAAAATGCTGTAGCGGCTGCTGAAGGAGATCCAGCCCACCACAGTGGCCACCAGCCCATTGTTGATGGAGGAGGCCAGAGAATCAATATACATCAGGAACACCGACACGGCAAAGGTGCCGATGGCGGCGATAATCTGGCTGATGGTCAGGCTGGAAATGAATACGCCGATGGAGATCATGGCCCCGCCATAGAGCAGGGTGCCGATATAGTTGCCCAGAATCTCGCCCCAGCTGGGGGAGGAGAAGAAGCTCATGGCCACTGCGGGCAGCAGGCCGATGGTAGAGGCCAGGAAGAACACAAACAGGCTGGCAAGAAATTTGCCGATGACAATAGCCGTAACGCCCACCGGCGCAGTGAGCAGAATCTGGTCGGTTTTGTTCTTCTGGTCGTCGGTAAGGCTCTTCATGGTGATAATGGGGATGACCAGCATGGAAAAGCTGAACATGGAGCCATAGACATACCGGGAGATAAAGCTGGACGAGCCCCCTGCCATAACCATAAAATAGAACAGGCCGTAAAGGGCGGTAAGGGCGGCTACGCACACATAGCCAATGGGGGAATTGAAATAGGAGCGGAGCTCCCGCTTGAATACTGCTATCATGGTTTATTGCTCTCCTTTCCCGTCGCCGGCATGGGCCCCGGCGTCCGTGCTGGTCAGCTGCAGGAACAGGTCCTCCAGGGTGAGGTCAGTGTTTTTCAGGCCCAGCACTGGCCAGCCGTTGCGGGCCATCAGGGCAAACAGGTCCCGGCGAATGTCCACATCCATGTCAGACTCCACACTGAAGTCAAAGGCGCCGGGCTCCTTCTCGCCCATGGAGTAAACGTCCACCACCTTCTCCATAGCCTCAATGGCGTGGAGAATCTCCCGCTCGGGCCCCTCGGCCCGGAGAATCAGCCGGTGGTCGTGAGAAAGGTCATGGGCCAGGGTGTCGGTGGCTCCGTCGGCCACCAGCTTGCCGTTGTTGATGACAATAATGCGCTCGCACACTGCCTGCACCTCGGGCAGGATGTGGGAGCTGAGAATCACCGTATGGTTGCGGCCCAGATTCTTGATGAGGGTGCGTATCTCAATAATCTGCTTGGGGTCCAGGCCCACTGTGGGCTCGTCCAGAATCAGCACAGGGGGGTTGCCGATGAGAGCCTGGGCAATGCCCACCCGCTGCTTGTAGCCCTTGGAGAGGTTCCCCACCAGGCGGTTGTATACATTGTCGATTTTCACCAGCTTGCAAATCTCCTCCAAATGCTGCTGGCGGGGCTGGCTGGCCTTTTTCAGCTCGTAGACAAAGTTGAGGTACTCCTTTACCGTCATATCCAGATAAAGGGGGGGCTGCTCAGGCAGATAACCGATGAGCTTTTTCACCTCATTGGGGTCGTCCAGCGTATTTTTGCCCGAAACGGTAACGCTGCCCTCGGTAGCCGAGAGATAGCCTGTGATAATGTTCATGGTGGTGGATTTGCCTGCGCCGTTGGGACCGAGGAAGCCCACAATCGAGCCCTCCTCGATCGTAAAGCTCACATGGTCCACCGCCAGGTTCGCGCCGTAGCGCTTTGTCAGGTTCCTGACCTCTACCATTTCCGTGATTCCTCCTGTTTTTTGAAGCTCCCTATAGTATGACAAAAAACCTGGTTTTTGTCAAGTACAGCCAGAGCCTGTTTTCAAACAGACTCTGGGGGATTTGAGGGAAAGAGAGAAGTTTTTTCAGAAAAAGGACCTTCTTTTCCCATCATGTCCCGTTTTCCCCTGGTTCCGGCTGTAAAATGCAGCAAACGCGACGAAAACCGGTATACACCGGCTTTGCGGCAAGGGGCTCTGCTGCTTCGCGTTGACGATAGCCGCTGTTTTGCCGGGTACAGTATAGCGCGGAAATGTGAATATCAGGTGAACGCCTGGTGATTCTTGGTTGACGCAGAGGCACAATATGATATAATCAAAAGGAAAGCGGCCCGCTTACAGCCGCTCTCCTTCCCAAGTCAGAAGCAACAGAAACCGCAAAGGAGGAGCCTCTATGGAAAACCCGCTGTACCTGGTGATGCTTGAGAAAAGCAAGACCTATAACCGAATGACCAAAAAGATCGTGACAGAGCATGTGGAAAACCTGCGCAGGCTGGATGATGAGGGCAGGCTGGTGTTCTGCGGCGTGCTCAAGGGCTGGCCGGGAATGGCCGGCATGTATATTCTGAATGCGGCAAGCAAAGAGGAGGCAGAAGCCCTCTGCGCCCAGGAGCCCCTGGTTGCCGGAGGCTACGCCTCTTACCGGCTTGCCGCCGTGCAGGCCGCGAACCGGGAAAACAACTATCTGCTGTAGGCATGAGTTGGCCTGCCGGGAAAATGACGGCAAGCAAAAAGCCTCCGGTTTAAGCCGGAGGCTTTTTCACATGCTTTGCAGAAATCTGTGGAATGTTTTTGCAGCCCGGCCTCTCACTGAAACTGGGAGTTATACAGGCTGGCATAGAATCCGGCCTTTTCCATCAGCTGCCGGTGGGTGCCTTGCTCCACAATATCTCCGTCCCGCACCACCAGAATGTTGTTGGCGTTCTGAATGGTGGAGAGCCTGTGAGCAATGACAAAGCAGGTCTTATCCTTCATCAGGGTGCGCATGGCCGCCTGAATCTGCTGCTCGGTGCGGGTGTCCACATTGGAGGTGGCCTCGTCCAGAATCAGCATTTTCGCGTCCAGCAGCATGGCCCGGGCAATGGTCAGCAGCTGCTTCTGTCCCTGGGAGATGTTGATGCCGTTCTCGTCCAGAATGGTGTCGTACCCCTGGGGCAGGGCCATAATGTAGCGGTGGATGCGGGCCGCCTTGGCCGCTGCTTCCACATCCTCCCGGCGGGCGTCCTTTTTGCCGTAGGCCAGGTTCTCAAAGATGGTGCCTGTAAACAGCCAGGTATCCTGAAGCACCATGGCGTAGGAGAGCCGCAGGCTCTTGCGGGTAATGTCCTGAATATCCCTGCCGTCCAGGGTGATGCGCCCCTGGTCCGGGTCGTAAAAGCGCATAAGCAGATTGATCAGGGTGGTCTTTCCCGCGCCGGTGGGGCCTACAATGGCAGTCAGCTCCCCAGGGGCGGCGTGGAGGTTCAGGCCGTGGATGATGGTCTTCTCCGGGTCGTAGCCAAAGCGCACCTCCTCCATGCGCACGTCCCCCTCTGTGTGGGACAGCTCAACCGCGCCGGAGGCGTCGGCGGGCTCAGTGGGCTGGTCCATCAGGTCGAATACCCGCTCTGCCGCCGCACAGGCTGACTGAAGCTCGCTGACAATGTTGGCCATCTCGTTGATCGGCCCTGAGAACCGCCGGGAGTACAGCACAAAGCTGGACAGGTCGCCAATGGAGATGCGCTGCAAAAGGAACAGCACTGCCCCGAAAATGCTGATAAAGGCCAGAGACAGGTTGTTGATGAAGTTCACCGAGGGGCCGGTCATGGCGCCGTAGTAGTCGGCGTTGTAGTAGGCGTCCACCGCCGCCTGGTTCTTTTTGTCGAACCGGGCGGTCTGGGTGGCCTCCTGGTGGTAGGCCTTGGTGGTCTTCTGGCCGCTGATAATCTCCTCCACAAAGCCGTTGAGCTCACCCAGCATCACCGAACGCTTGTGGAACAGGGGCCGCACCTTTTTGGTCATGTACCGGGTAAACAGCACCGACAGGGGGATGGTCACCGCAAACACCAGCACCAGCATGGGAGAAATGGCGATCATCATAATCAGGGACCCCAGCACGGTGATGGCGCTGGCGGCAATCTGCAGCAGGTCATTGGACAGGGAGGCGTTCACCGTGTCAATGTCGTAGGACAGGTGGCTGACAATGTCGCCGGTCTGGTGCTGGTCAAAATATTTTACCGGCAGAAGGGTCAGCCGGTCGAATACCTGCTGGCGCATCTCCCGCACAATCTTCTGGCTGAGCTGAATCATGAGGATGGACAGCAGGTAGGAGAGTCCTGAGGAGATGGCGTAGAACAGCACCATCAGCCCGCAGAAGAAGAACACCGAGGTAAAGTCTACCCCGCCCTTTTCCAGGCCAATGGCGTCAATGGCCCGGCCTGAGAGCCAGGGCCCCAGCAGGGCCAGCAGATTGCTGGAAACCGTAAGAGCCAGAGCGGCCAGCGCCATGAATTTATGGGCGTATATGTAGCTCCACAGGCGAAGAAGTACCTTTTTGCGGTCCTTGGGCTTTTCAATCGGGCCCCGGGGCATAAAACGCGGCGGCATCAGTCATTCCTCCCTTCTTTCACGCTGTGTACGTTTTGCGTGCCAGGTTCATGTTGGCAGGCGTCGCTTTGCCGGACTTGCGGATTGGAAGCATCGTCACCCTGCCCCATCTGGGACACAGCGATTTCACGGTAGACCGGGCAGCTCTCCATCAGCTCCTCATGGGTGCCATAGCCCAGCTCTTTTCCCTCGTCCAGCACCAGAATATGGTCTGCGTGGAGAATGGAGCTCACCCGCTGGGCAATGATGACTGTGGTCACCCCGGCATACTCCTGGCGCAGGGCCTGGCGCAGGGCCGCGTCTGTGCGGTAGTCCAGAGCCGAAGAGGAGTCGTCCAGCACCAGGAACTCCGGGGCGCCGGCCAGGGCCCGGGCAATGAGCACCCGCTGCTTCTGCCCGCCGGAGAGATTGGTGCCCTTGGAGGTAAGCATATGCCCAAAGCCGTCGGGCAGGCCGGAGATGAACTCCATGGCCTGGGCGCAGCGGGCGGCCTTTTCAATTTCCTCGTCGGTCAGATTTCTGCCAAAGGCGATGTTCTCCCGCAGGGTGTCGGCAAAGAGCACGTCGTTCTGAAACACCACTCCAAACTTGGTGTGCAGCTCCTCAGGGGGAATGGAGGCAATGGGCCGGCCGTTGATGGCCACCCTTCCCTGGTCCGCGTCATACAGGCGCATCAGCAGGTTGACCAGAGTGGACTTGCCGCAGCCTGTGGCCCCGATTATACCCAAAGTCTCACCAGCCCGCAGGCAGAAGCTGATGTCTTCCACATTTGGCTCCTTTTTGTTGTAGGAAAAGGTGACATGGTCAAACTCCACATGATAGGGGGAGTCCTCCTGCCGCCCCGGCCGCAGAGGCAGGCCCGCCGGGGTGGAGAGCACCTGAGCAATCCGGTTGCCGCTGGCAGAGCTGCGGGAGAAGGAGACGAAAATACGGGTCATGGCCATCATGGCGTTGAGAATGATGGTGAAGTAGCTCAAAAAGGCAATGATCTTTCCCGGCTGAGTCAACCCCTCGTTTACCCGGAAAGCGCCTACAATGATAACAGCAGTAAGGCCCAGGTTCAAAAACAGGTTCATCAGGGGATTGGTCAGAGCCATGGTCATGCCGGCCTTGGTCTCTCTGGCAGAAACCCCGGCGTTCACCCCGGCAAAGCGCTCCTTTTCATAGTCCACCTTGGACAGAGCCTTGATGACCCGAATGCCAGAGATAGTCTCACGCACAGTGCGGACCATGGAATCTACCCCCTGCTGTAAGTGGGTATACAGGGGCACACCCTTTTTAGAGACCGTATACACCAGCACGGCAATAAAGGGCAGGGTGCACACCAGCACCAGAGTCAGCACCGGGTCAAGGGTGAGGGTGACCAGAATGCCCCCCACCAGCAGAATAGGGGCCCGCACACCGATGCGCTGCATCATGCCCAGCATTTGGTGGATTTGATAGGTGTCGGTGGTCAGTCGGGATTCCAGGGAGGGGATGGAGAACTCGTCAATCTGCCCGCAGGAGAGCTCTGATATTCTGGCGAACAGATCGTGGCGGATGGCCTGGGTGGTGTGCTGGGCCACCCAAGCGGCCATACGGTTGGCCAGAATATTGGTGACCCAGGCAGTAAGAGCGGCCAGCACCATGGCCGCGCCCCACCAGGCAATGCGGGTCATGTCCTTGGTGGGGGCCACCTCGTCGATCATGTAGGACAGAATCCAGGGCAGCAGCAGCTCTACGGCTGAGCCGATGAATTTGATGGTGAGGCCCAGCGTCATACGGGGGACAAAGGGCTTCAGGTAGGCAAAAATGGTTTTCATAGGGGACTCCTTGGGGCTGGTTTTCTTTTTTGATGTATGCAGGGTTATTATACCGCAGTTTAGTTGACACTGCAACTACTTTTTTCAATTATGGCAGAAAAATGTTTATTTTTTGTAAAATCTGTGAGGCCAGTCAGAATTGTATGGCTCTTTGGCATCGCGCCGCGCACAAGTCAGGGTGTCTGGCAGTTAGTTTGACACTGGCAGAAGAACTGCCGCCGGGCTTACCGGCAGGATCTTCTATTCTTTAAAATACTTGTTTTATTGTAATTTTCCCACTTGTATTGCCAGGTCTCCACTGCAAATTCCCCATTCCGTTACCCTCTTTTCATCTTCTCCTGATTGTGTTATAATGTACCCACGCGTACATTCACGCGATAGCGTGCCGCTGTGCGCTCAGGGAAGGCAGTCCGGCTGTCAAAGGCCCGGACTGCTCCCAATCCAATCGAAGGAGGAAATCAGTATGGCGGAGATCAGAGCCTTTCACGCCCTGCGCTATGACCTGGAAAAGGCCGGGAGGATCGAAGAACTCACCTGCCCGCCCTATGATATTATCAGCGAGGAGCAGAGGGAAGAATTTCTCGCCCGCAACCCCCGCAATGTCATTCGTCTGGAACTGCCCAAGGGAGAGGACCCCTATGGGGAAGCTGCCCGGACCCTGAACCAGTGGATGGAGGAGGGCATTCTGAAGACGGACATGGACCCGGGGCTGTACATCTATGAGCAGGAATTTCTCACCCAGGTGGACAAGGGGGAGACCCGCCGCCTGCGGGGGCTGATCTGCTGGGTGAAGCTGGAGGAGTTTGCCGCCGGGGTGGTGCTTCCCCATGAGGAGACCCTGAGCAAGGCCAAAGAGGACCGGTTCCGGCTGATGGACGCCACCCACTGCAATTTCAGCCAGATATACTCTCTTTATCAGGACCCGGGTCATATGACCCGCCAGCGCCTGGACAGTCTGACAGAGACCTGCGCCCCTCGCTATGCCTTTTCTGACGGGCTGGTGACCCACCGGCTGTGGGTGGTTAACGACACTGTGGCCATTGCCGCCATTCAGGAGGACTTTGCCGGGAGAAAGCTCTATATTGCCGACGGCCACCACCGGTATGAGACGGCCCTGAACTACCGCCGCCACCTAAAGGAGCAGGGCATTACCTGCCCAGGAGCGGACTTTGTCATGATGATGCTGGCGGACATGGCTGACCAGGGGCTGGTGGTGTTTCCCACCCACCGGCTGGTGCGGGGCCTGGATGGCTTCGACTGCCCGGCCATATTGCGGAAAAGCGAGGATTGGTTCCAGGTGGAGCCGGTGCAGAACCGGGAGCAGGCCCAGCAATCCCTGGACAAGGCCTACAGTCAGGGCCAGCACGCCTTTGCCTGCTATGACGGGACCAGCTGGCATTGTTTGATCCTAAAAGATCCGGCGGTGATAGAGGAGCTGCTGCCCCAGGCCTCCGCTGCTTACCGGGGGCTGGATGTGACCATTCTCCACAGCCTGATTCTAGAAAAGCTGTTAGGCATTGATAAGGAAAACATGGCGGCCCAGAGAAACCTCACCTATACCCGCTCCACAGAAGAGGCGGTGTCTTCTGTGGACAGGGGGGAGAGCTGCTGCTGTTTTCTTCTCAATCCCACCCGGGTGGAGGAGATTGGCGCGGTTGCCGCCTGCGGGGAGAAGATGCCCCAGAAATCCACCTATTTCTATCCCAAGCTCATTACTGGCCTGGTGATGAACAGTCTTACCCAAAGCTGAGGAGGAGACTTATATGAGCTATGACCTGATGGTTTTTGAGGGGGAGAAGGCTCCCAGGCCCAAGTCCGGCTTTATGAAATGGTATGAGCGGCAGGTGGAATGGGAGGAGGACCACGACTATCGCTCAGTTAAGGTGTGTTCGCCGTTGCTTCAAAGCTGGTTTCTGGCAATGAAGGAGGACTTTCCCCCTATGAACGGAGAATTTTCCCCTGACCCCGACCAGCTTGAGGATTTTGAGAGCCGGACGGCAGACTATTCCTTTGGCCGGGAGATGATCTACGCGGGCTTTGCCTGGTCAGCCGCCGGAGAGGCCTGCGCCCTAGCAAAAAGCCTTGCCCATCAATTGGGTCTGGGATTTTTTGACCCTGGCATCGGAGAGCTTTTGTGTCCATAAGGCTCTGTCAGTCAAACCAGGAGACTACAAGTATAGAAGGAGTGCAGCAATATGAAGCTGTTTGAAAAGACCCTCAGCACAAAAGAAATATATAACGGCCGCATCATCCATGTCCATGTGGACCAGGTAGAGCTGGAAAACGGTCGGACTGCCAGCCGGGAGGTAGTGGACCATCCCGGCGGGGTCTGTGTGGCGGTGCTGACAGAGAAGAACGAGCTGATTTTTGTCCGGCAGTTCCGCTACCCCTACCACAAGGTGCTGCTTGAGCTGCCTGCCGGTAAGCTGGAGCCCGGAGAGGACCCCTTTGAGGCCATGAAACGGGAGCAGCTGGAGGAGACCGGCACCCGGGGAGAAAACTATGTGTCTCTGGGAGAGGTGTACCCCACCGGCGGGTATTGTGGAGAGATCATTCGCCTGTGGGCCTGCCGGGCGGCAGGGGAGCAGCAGGCTCTTCAGCTGGACGCGGACGAGT